>JBJTMZ010000152.1:0-2644 GCA_046073805.1 Aquirufa sp. | reverse complement strand
GATCATGGCACCTTCCGGGTATTAAACTCGACGGTATCATTTATGAATGATGCGACGACATCGTATTATCACCAATCCTTAGGAGGTTACCATGCGGCCAAGTTGCGTCGTTACCAAGAATTAATTGAGAAGTATTTTGCGGGAAATCCGGGACAGATGAATGTATTGAACATGTTGAATACCAAATACATTATCGTGGCGGATTCGACGGGCCAAGCGGCCGTTCAAACAAATCCGACAGCCTTAGGGAATGCTTGGTTTGTACGTTCGATTCAATGGGCGAAAAATGCCGATGAGGCGTTAAATGGTATCGAGAAGATCGATCCAGCGAAGCAAGTTATTTTGGAAGAACAAGATCGTTCGATTGTCGGAAATTTAACCTTGGATTCTTCCGCTACGGCAAGCATCCAATTACAGAAATACGAACCGAATCATTTGACTTATCAATCAAACGCCGACAAGAATGGGTTCGCTGTCTTTTCGGAAATCTATTACCGAGGTAACAAAGATTGGAAAGCCTACATAGATGGTAAAGAAGTCAATCATACACGCGCCAATTATGTGTTACGGGGACTAGCGATACCAGCCGGAAAACATATAGTGGAATTTAAATTTGAACCCTATTCGGTTGAAATGGGGCAAAAGGTCGATGGAATCGCATCGATTGGATTAATTGCATTTATCGCTTTGGCCATTGGTCTGACGATTAAACAAACTAAAAAAGAGGCATGATTTATTCAATGACCGGTTTTGGGAAATCCCAAAAAGAGGCGCAAGAATTACAAATACGTGTGGAAGTCAAGACATTGAATTCCAAGTTTACCGATATATTTTGTCGGCTCCCAAAATCCATCTCCGCACGCGAGATTGAGATTCGCAATTACTTAACCCAACAACTCGAACGTGGCAAGATTGAATTGAGCGTTCAGATCCAAAAGAATCACGATGGAGGTGAGCAGAGCATTTTACCGCAAGGGCAAATTGCACTCTACTTTGCTGAACTAAAGCGAGTTGCTGCCGATTTAGGCGTGACAAACGTCGATGAAGGGGCCTTGTATTTACAGGCCTTAAACGTGCCCGCGAGTATCTCACAAGATACGAAAGAGGAATCGGAAGAAGAAATCGAAGCATTATGGCAAGTGATTTACGACGCAATTCAGGAAGCGGTAAAAGAGTGTAAGGAATTTAGAGCACGTGAGGGTAAGATTGTGGAGGATAAATTCCGGGAATACATTGCATCGATCAAATCAGGTCTAGATCAGGTAACTGAGCAGGATTTGGTGCGTATGCCGGGTATTCGCGAACGAATGAAAAAATCGTTGTTGGAATTAGGTTTAAATGAAGACTTCGACCAAAATCGCTTTGAGCAAGAGGTGGTTTATTACATTGAGAAATTCGATATTTCCGAAGAAAAAGTACGCCTTGGAACGCATTTAGGCTATTTCATCGATATCCTCGAGGAAGGAAATGGCAAGAAGTTGAACTTCATGGCCCAAGAAATCGGTCGGGAAATCAATACCATCGGTTCCAAAGCCAATGACTCGCAGATCCAACGCCTTGTTGTGAACATGAAGGATGAGTTGGAGAAGATCAAGGAGCAGACGGCGAATGTGCTTTAATTTAGCTTAGTCTAATTGTAGAGAGGCGATAATCGCGTCTTTTAGACGTTAGACGATGGACTTTAGACCTTGGACGTTGAATGAGCATGTAGAGACGCGATAATCGTGTCTTTTAGATGTTAGACGATGGACATTAGACGTTGGAATTCACCACATAATAGCAAATACAAGGTTTCAAGAGACAAATGTCCAAAGTCTATTGTCTAAAGTCTACAGACCATTTAAAAGCGCAATCCCAACACACCCCAAAGCCAATCCCAACCACTGACGTTTGGTGAGTTGCTCCTTGAAAATCAAGTAGGCACTAATCGCGCTCAACAAAATGACGCTTAGATTATACATGGTCAATACCACCGCGACATTATTTTGGAAGGCATCCAAAGCTTTCAATAGGAAATAAAACGAAAAGAAATTCGGTAAACCCAACGGAATCGCAGCAAGCACCGAATTCCGATTCCAATTCAAATTACCCATCATCGAGTTCCAAATCAACACGACTGCCGCACCAGCCATGGAACCGATCAACAACATCATGATAAATGGCAAAGTCCCTCCCACCTGAACAGTTAGGTAGCTATTTAAATAACCAAATAAGGTATTCGTTAATCCATAGGCAACAAATACGGCGATCAACAAAGAAACCACCGGTTTGAAACCCGATTCCAAATTAACTTTAGGGCTGCAGAAATAAATTGCCGCGAACGAAAAAGCAAGTCCAACTGCGATGGGAATGGTAATATCACCTCCCGTTTTTAAAATGAACAAGTTGATGAGCACAGGGATCACTAAGGAAATATTATTCGCTAATGACGTAGGTGCCATGCCATTCTTTTGGGTAGAAAAACCCGATAAAAGAAAGGTAATAACAAAGCCGACACCCATAATCATCAATAAGGCGGTATCCATCGTGGAAGGCCATTGAAAAGGAATGGCGGAGGGTTGATGTAACCAAGCCGATAGAAAACAAACTGGATAATTTAATAGAATCGCAATTCGCGTGTCGACTTGAAAACGCGCATGTGCAC
>JBJTMZ010000151.1:0-8928 GCA_046073805.1 Aquirufa sp. | reverse complement strand
TCTGCGACACCTAATTTCGTTGCAGGAAAATACTATGCTTTTTCAACGGCCGATAATGCCTCGTTTACATTGTTGAATGCCTTGTTGAAGGCTGGTATCGAAGTAAGCAAGTCGAAGGAGTTATTCTACCTAGCACACAGCGATATGGCGGCATCTATTTTGGCCAAAGCACAAGTTAAAATTAATGTCTTAGATAAGATGCCTTCGGAATCTGCGAATAAACTGGGTGCTAAGCGTATCGGTCTTTGGGATGTTTATGGCGGTTCGATGCCGTCGGGCTGGTTGCGTTGGATTTTGGAGCAGCATCAGTTTGATTTTAAATTGGTCTTTGCCAAGGAAATCGATAAGGGAAATCTTCGGTCTAAATTTGATGTCTTGATCTTTGTTCGTGGAGCGATTCCAGGATTAAAGGGAGAAGCCGGAGCGGGCGAATATGTGATAAAAGAACCGGTGGAGTCGGAGATACCGGCTGAATACCAAGAGACTTTAGGGAAGTTGACCGCCGCCAAATCCATCCCGAGTTTAAAGGCCTTTTTGGAAGCTGGGGGTGATATTATTACCATCGGAACCAGTGCTAATTTGGCGTATCACTTAAACTTGCTGGTGAAGAATGCCTTGGTGGAGGTTGTGGCTGGTAAGGAAAAGGATTTACCGGGTGAGAAGTTTTACATTCCGGGGAGCGTGATGCAGGTGTCGGTGGATAATTCGGTGAAGGCCAACTGGGGGATGACGCCACAGGCGGATGTCTATTTCAGTGCGAGTCCGGTGTTTAAATTATCTGCGGAGGCGATTGCACATGGGGAATTGATTCCATTGGCATGGTATGCTTCGGATAAAACCTTGCGAAGCGGTTGGGCCTTTGGTCAAACTTATTTGCAGGATGGAATTGCGGCCTTTCAGGCGAAAGTAGGGAAGGGTAATTTATATGTATTTGGGCCGGAGGTTACCTTCAGAGGCCAAACGCATAATACGTTTAAGATGGTGTTTAATCAATTGTATGAGACTCGGTAGATCCAACATGAAAAATTTCGGTTTTGTCTTTTTATTGGGGATTGTTTCCTCGTTGTATGCGCAGAAACCCTCGGTCTATTATCCATCGGCCAAAAATTGGGAACACAAGGTTCCCAGTTTTTTTAATTTGGATACAGCCAAGTTGAACGACGCGATTCGATTTGCGCAAAGCATGGAGAGTAGTTTGCCGAAGAATTTATGGCTTTCGCAGGCGATGCAATATGGCAAGGAACCTTTCTCGGATCCGATCGGGCCGATGGCCGACCGCGGTCCGGCGGCGGGATTGGTAATTTACAAGGGCTATATCGTTGCCGAGTGGGGGAATCCGTCTTCGGTGGAGATGACACATAGCGTGACGAAGAGTATCCTTTCTTCGGTGGTCGGTTTAGCTTATGACAAGGGATTGATTAGTTCCTTGGATGATAAGGTTTATACCTATTTGCCACCAGTAGAAGTTTCGAATATGGAAGGGGTACAAGCGTCTCAAAATCCGATCGCGAAGACATCCTTTATTTATCCATTTGAAACCGAGCATAATCGGAAGATCAGTTGGGAACATTTATTGCGCCAAACGAGTGATTGGGAGGGAGTTTTGTGGGGGAAGCCGGATTGGGCGGACCGACCGTCTGATAAGATCGCAGAATGGACGACACGCGCGCGTTTTGAGCCGGGTACGGTGTACAAATACAATGATACGCGGGTGAATGCGTTGGCTTTAGCGACGACCTTGGTTTGGCGGAAACCTTTACCGGAGGTATTGCGGGAGAACATCATGAATCCGATTGGGGCGTCGAATACATGGGCATGGACGGGTTATAAAAATGCTTGGATTGTGATGGATGGGAAGCTGGTTCAATCGGTCAGCGGAGGCGGGCATTTTGGCGGTGGGATGTTCATCAATGCCTATGACATGGCGAGATTAGGTTTGTTGACGCTCCGCAAGGGAAACTGGAATGGCAAACAAATTTTGTCAGAAGATTGGATTAAAAAATCCATGACACCCGGAACGGCGAATGCGGGTTATGGTTTTATGAATTACTTTTTGAATACGGATCGTAAGTTATATCCTTCGGCGCCGGCGACTGCCTATGCGCATATAGGGAATGGAACGAATGCCATCTATGTGGACTCGGAGAATGACATCGTGCTGGTTGCCCGATGGATTGAGGATAAGTCTTTGGATGGCTTGATTCAACGGGTGTTGGGGGCTTTGCCAACTAAAAAATAATCAGCGAAACATTTTATTTCCTTGCTCGAGAATATACTTGGCCTCATCATCCTTAAACGGAATGATTTGTTGGGAGGTCCAAATCTTTTCATGCATCAGATAGGGTTTTAGGTACTCAAACGCTTTTCGGAGACTCGCGCCGGATGGGCTATGGTAGTTCCAAAGGTCAACTTGAATTTGCTGGGCGAAATCAGCCAGTAGGAAAAAACCTTCCAGATTCATGACACAATAGCCCAAAGATTTGGTGCGTGCCATTTCAAAGGGTTGCGAGCCGTCAGCCTTGATTTGAGATTCAATGCGCTTTTTCGTCATCTCCAATTGCTTTTTTGCCAACTCGGTTTCTCCCAAATAGATGGCATAGTTGACCACCTGTACGTCATAATAGGTCCCATGATTATTGTGTTCATCGGCCTCATCTACTCCGATCGGACTTTCCAACAACCAAGTTAGGTAGTCCCGAAACCAGGCCTTGAGGGCTAGCTCTTTATCCTTGGTCCAGGATTTCGAACCATGAAGTTGTTGGGACGCATCTGTTATTTTATACAAAAGACGAGTTTCGATGATGCCGATTCCCCGACCGGTATTGATGCCCGGAATGCCTTGTCAAAATTCAAATGAGGCGTCTGCTTGGTGGCAGGGGAAATAAACCAGGTGTCGATCAAACGGGTCGCCCCGGCAGCATATTTTTCCTGTTTGGTTTGTTGGTAGGCTTGGGTCAACGTAACCACATCCTCTGTCATCCAATCCATTTCTTCGGAATCGGAAATTAGATCGATTTCCGGGTTTCGTACGCCGTCCCGACGAATATAGGGTTTGCCATCTTTTTTCGTCGTATCCGGCCACCAATAGGGACCTTGACTCATGTAATCGTGCTTATCTCCACTAGGTGGGGTCTGCACTTTGTCCATAACGGAATACAATTGGGCTTTGGCAAGGATGACGTCAGCCTTTTTGGTCAGCTCGCTTTGTGCTAAGCTGGGAAGGCTGATGAAACTGAATAGGATAATTATTCCTTTTTTCATGGGAAGGATTTTCCTTAGAAAGCCAATAGGTATGTCCTAATACTAGGTTTGGGTAAATTATTTTAGTTTGAAGCTAAATATATCTGATTTGACGGAAATAGCGCCATCATTGCTAATCACATACCAATAATAAATTTTCCCTATTTCCAGTTTCACTTCCTTGAGGGGGCTTTTGGTATCAAAAGAACTGCCCACAAATTTTTGATTGCTGTTTAGCGTATCAATGCGTATCGAATAAGTCAAAATATCTTTGTCGGGGTCCTCTGATAGCCATTCAAATTTTACATTACCCGCGTCATTCAAACCAATGGTTGAACCCGGTACCGGATAAATGGCTTTTGGGGAAGTAGGGGCCCGATTTATTTTCCCGTCCCCGGATAAATAAAATTTCCAACTCGCTGATGAGATTGATTTACTTCCTGAATTGGATGCGATGATGACCCATGAATACGATTTACCCCGAGTAAGACTAATGGTTTTGGATGTACCCGTAATATCGATGACACTAGATACTTTCGCGTCCAAAAGGTCTGTAATCTGAATCTCATATTTCGAGGCGTTCTTTGCAGCCTTCCATTTGAACTCAACATCAGCCTTGTCTAAATTGGTCGTCCCCGTTTCACAATTTTTATTGTTTTCAGGGAGCTCAAGGCTAAATTCTCCAATTTCGAGAACAGGAGGTGGTGTACTGGGTTGAGCTGGGGTTGGTGCAATGGAATCGCTTTTGGAGCAACTCATTCCTAAGAAAACGATGTATAGTAGAAAGTACGCTTTTTTCATGATTTAATATTTGACAAGTTTACTGGCCGTTCTAACTGTATTCCCACTTAGTTTGATTAAATAAGTACCTGCATTCAAATTGCTTAAATCTAGATCTAGCATTCGGTTATACGGTATCGCTTGATCGGTTTGAAGGATCATGGCGCCCAGCATATTGCTGATTTTTATCTCCACAACTGAATCATTGCCAGGGATATAAATTTTAACGGGGCCAGGTGTCGGGTTAGGAGAAACGTTTACCTCTTCCGACAAAAATATTTCCTCATTATAGGCACCTTGGCAATCTTTGTTGGTCGTAATTCGTAATGAATTTAGTCCCTTGACAAGGGGTAATTCTATTTTTGATACGGCCGATTCTTTTTGATCCCCGTTTAAATTAACGAAATAGGTATCTGATCCACTGAGTTTAATGTTGAGAATCGATTTGGATGAATCCACCGATGTGATGGCATTTAATGCCGCAGGCTCCCCGATTTTTACCTCATATTTTCGCTCATAGTTTTGTACGCCATCCACTCGAAGGGTAATGGTGTAGGAGCCAACGGAGAGATTTTCAATTTTTTGGGAGTAATTATTTGCCTTATTTAGCACCCCAGCATTGGCATCCCCAATCAAAATGGTGTAAGAAAAATTCTTATTGGTGGTACTAATTAAGATGGAACCATTCTTTTGGCCAATACAAGATGCAGAACTTGCGGTGACAGAAATAGCATCTGGCGGAAGCGAAAATACTTCACATCCATTGGTGTCAACCATGGCTCCGAGCGGTGTGTTTAGGCATTTATCTTCTTTATCCAGTACCCCATCTTGATCATCGTCGGCATATTCTTTGGTTAGCCCTACTTGGTTAAAGTTCCTAGTAAGCACATCTTTTAAGGTGGCATTGTCACCCCCGAGCCATTGCTCGATAATGGATGCATAGATTTGTCTAAAGTCAAATTCCGCTTCTAGGTTGTCTTCCCAGGTAATTTTGGGGTCAATTTTGGGATTTCGCCCGATTACGTTGGTATTTAAGTTATTTCCAAAGACCATCATAGGAAAGGCGGTTCCGTGGTCCGTACCACCCGTTGACCGAGAAACAATTCTTCGGCCAAACTCGGAGAATGTTACCAACATGATGCGATCGGAATCACCTGTTTCATCTAGGCATTTCATTAAGGAGATAATGCAATCATTGATGTTTTTCAGAAGGGTGGCATGTGTTCCTTGTGAATGGTCATCTGGGCTTACTTGCGCATCATGGGTATCAAAACCACCCATCGTAGCATGGTAGATTCGAGTATTTAATCCTCCTCGAATTAATCTGCTCAATTGATAAAATTGACCACCCATTCCCCCATCTGGGAATTTGGTCGAGTGGTTTCCTTTGATATAGGCATCTCGAACAACGGAACTATACAAATTTGATTGTTTGGCAATCGTTTGAATGTAATTGAGTTTATCACCGGCGTAGGTGTTCGTATACGAATTGTCAAATTCATTCAGAATTTGATTGATATTTTCGGGATTTCCGGGAATGAATCCCGGGAAAGTAGTCCGTCCTGTCAGTAAAAGTGAATTAGAATAGCCTAGTTCTATGGCAAGGGGATCTGGATAGTTCTTGTTTGGGTAAGCCGTAGGGAATTCCGGATGATTGTGTTCAACGAGTCGCCCCAGCCATCCTGATGTAACAAATTCACTAAAATCGGATGCAGATTGCCAAATGTCTGATGATCTAAAATGAGAAAAATCAGGGCTTGCATATCCAACATTTTGAATAATTTTCATTCTTTTCTCATCAAAAAGAACCTTGATATCCTTGAATTCAGGGTGAAAGGCTAAATCATTTTTCCCTAATTGGATTAATTTCTTCTCAGGTATGATCACATGCGGCCTTACTTTTTCAAGGTTCGCATATTGGTCCATTGGCGTAATCATATTGAGCCCGTCATTTCCTCCACTCAGATTCAAAACGATTAATATTTTACCCGGATTTACGGTATTTTCTAAAAGCGCATATTTTTTAGATGCCTCCAAATAATTAAAATTTGGAAGGATGGCTCCTGCGGCAACCGCATGTGAAAAATTATGGATAAAGTCTCTTCTTTTCATCTTAAAAAACATGGATTTCGTTTAAGTCAAAGATTTGAGACAAAATTTGTCCTACTCGACCATATAACGTATTGTAATTATCTGGATTGGGGCTATTTTGAAAAGATCTAACGGCATCTGTCCAATAGTAATCTGGAAAATTATCTCCTAGGATGGATTTTTTAATTCGAATAAACGCTTTATCGTTTATATCGATACCTGTGACCAACTTCGCTAAATCCCGAATAAATGAATTAATATCACCAGGATCTTTGGTTTTCTTCAATAGTACATTTAGATCAAACCGTAAATTGATACGATCTTGAAAGCCAATTCCATTCCTGGAAACGGTTTCCGCTAGCTCTTTTCGACGTTTAATCGAATCAGAATTTACCCAAATCAGATCATATACAGGTTCTTGGTAATAGGCCTGCCAACCGGATACACTCGGAGGGCTACCCATGGAAAAACCTTGTCTTCCGATATAACCATGCTTTGCTTCTCTGAATATATTATAAGACCGATAAATTGGATCTAAAAATTTGGAATCAAAGCGTTTTTTATCCTCCTCGAAAAATGAATTGTAGATAACGTTATTCTCAAAACGTGTTGTATGTCCTTTTATTAGGTCAAATTCTTTAAACAAGCCAATGGAAAATTCCATCGGAGATTTTATCAGGGAATTGTAAAATTCTTCGGCAAAGAAATATTCACTTTTCAGCAAGACTTTCAAAGCTTCAGCCAACGAGTAATTGCTTTTTCGTAATACTACCGCTAAGGGTTTGATGATATTTTGTTCTACATAATCATTCAACACAGGGTAGACAAAAAATTGCACCAATCTTCTTGAAAGATAAATGCCAACTTCCTCCGTTTCGAATATCATGTCCAAAAATTCCTTCAACTCGAGCTTTCCTCCATCTGGCCCCTTTCGCCCTTTGATTAGTCGATTGCCATAGAATGCCGAAAATTGCTTGTCACCTGTGTCATGATTGTTTTCATTGTAGTTGTTCTTGGTCACATAGCCCTCATCTGCTAAATTTTCGATGTATAAAGAGTCCCAACCCACTAAGAGTCTTGCGGCCGCTTTGACATCGGATTCGGTAAATTTAGAAAAGGGCCTTTTCCCTACTGTGAATAACTCCTGTACTTCGCGCGCGAAATTTTCATCCGGGGCCTCCTTCTTGCTGAATTTTAAATTCAGAAAATACAGCATGTTATCTGAAAGCGTTACATCATAAATGTAATCTTTGTAGTTTCTCCATGCACCTTCGTAGGTTAGTTTATGGCTATAATAAAGTGCTTTGAGACGCACATTATCTTCTTTGTAAGGAGTTAGCGTATGTAAAAATAAAAATAATCTACCGGCTACGGTGGTTGGCTGCGAATAGAAATTCGCATAGGTCCACGTGTCGTAAGCACTTTGTCTTTCTGTACTAGCGAATTCAGGAGGAAACCCTTGTCTTTCATCGCGCGAAAGCGCTTTACTGATAAAGGGTGCACCTGGTTTTACGTCGTCAACTAGATATTTTTTCTTGTATTCCTCAGGTGGGAAATCGTGGTAATAATTATTAACCGGCTCTCCTAATTCAGGTTTTTTAAAGATCAAATCAATTGCTTGGTCTAAACTCAAACCATCCAAATCCTTCATGTGGCGATCGGCATAGCCTACCAAAACACGATTAAGTAGATGCCTTTTTTGTTTGTATCCAAATTCTCCGACGTAGGGGTTTAAGGTTTTTCTGACTTCCTCCGTTTTGTTACGAGAATCCAATAAAGGTTTTAGATCAATATTATCTTTAAGAAATGCCTCATAGGCATTTGTGCCTTTTTGAGTATTTTTTGGTATGGTTGAATTTAAATCCATGAATGAGTATCCTTTAAACTTTAAATGCGAATTAGGTTGCCTAATAGAATGATCCCGTATTAAGTTCCTTCAAATAAAATTGTACTTATTTTGAAACTTAGGTCAGTTTAATTTTTCAAGTTTCACGCGAATGAAATGAGAAGAATAGTAGCTGTTGTTTTTTGATCAACGAAAACTAAGCAAAGCACAAAGCATTTTCTATTTCTAATGCGTTATATGCGTTATGTTTATATTTATTAGGATAATTGTTTGCCAAAATTTTTATAAATCATAGTTGATAGTCCAATTTGCTTAGTTTTGAATTAAGCGCTCATTTAGATATACTAGTTGCTAATTGAAAACCGGATATTTAAAGATTCTTTTTTGCATATTTTAGTTTTAGCCAACAAACCCCTCAGTTTATAGTTATCATTTTATGAAAAAAATCGCCCTTCTTCTCTTATTTGCCTCCCCACTATTCGCCCAAACAAAATCAGATTTATCGGGAGCTGCTAATCTCTTTGATTTAACATTTACGACCCAAGAATTGGATACGCTGTATTCGGATGTGGTGGATAATTTGGCCAATTACAAGGCGATGCACGCGCTTTCGTTGAACAACAATGTCCCCTTAAGCCTTTGGCAAAATCCCAAATTGCCCGGCATGAAGTTCGACCAGAAGCAAGGCCCTGTAGTCTGGCCAACTGTCCGTGCGACGATGCCTAAAAACAAAAGCGATTTAGCCTTTTATTCCATTGATCAGTTAGCTTATTTGCTTAAATCCAGGCAAATATCTTCCCTTGAATTAACCCAGTTTTATATCGAGCGAATCAAGACACACGGACCTACCTTGCAATGCGTTATTAGTGTGCAGGAAGAGATGGCCTTGGAGCAGGCGCGGCAGGCCGACAAAGAAATAAAGGCCGGGAAATACCGAGGTTTATTACATGGCATCCCTTATGGCTTAAAGG
>JBJTMZ010000150.1:0-3591 GCA_046073805.1 Aquirufa sp. | reverse complement strand
GCAAAAAGTAATTCCATTTTCCTTGAAGATTTTGCCCGCGCTATTGAAAAGAGCAACTGCTTTCTGCGCATCTTCCAAGGTGAAGTCGGAGCCCTTATGCGGAATCCAAGCACACATAATAAACTTCGCACCGAGTGCTTTCGCCCGACGAACCGCGTCCATCGGATTCGCTAATTCATCAAAATTAACCCCCGTAGAAGCAATGGTGATACCGCGCTCAGCGCATAATTTCTTGAATTGTTCTTCCGTATATCCTTTGGTGGCACCACCCTCCAACTCGGTAATTCCCATCTTTTGGATGATGTCCAAGGTGTTTTCGGTGCTCTTTGGAAAATGATTTCGGAACGTATAAGCCTGCACGCCGATTGGATACGTGTACAATTTTTGTGCCAAGGCAGGAAGCGTTAAGAGTAACGCAAAAGCGAGTAATGTCTGTTTCATAAGGAATAGGTTTGTGCGTAAAAATGAATTATTTTTCTCAAATATGCTAATTTTACGAAATGGAAAAACCCTACAGCGCCGACCAAGTTTTTGATAAAATCCAAGAGCTCCCTTTGGGCGAGTACGAGGCCTGTACCTTTCGGAATTGTGTCTTTGAATCCGCCGATTTTAAAAATTATCAATTTGTCGATTGCACGTTTGAAAGTTGCAATTTCAGTCTCGTCAAATTGAGTGGCGCATCCTTGCAAAAAGTTCATTTCAAAGACTGTAAAATGCAGGGGCTTCGATTCGAAGCCTGCAACCCTTTCCTCTTCGAAGTCCATTTTCAAAATTGTGTGCTGAACCTTTCCTCCTTCTATCAAATCAACGGAAAAGGCATGTCACTAAAGGAATGCTCCCTCCATGAAGTGGATTTCACGGAAGCAAATTTTACGGAGGCCAAATTCGAGGATTGCGATTTGGCGGGCGCCTTGTTTGATCGGACGAATCTGGAGAAGGCCGACTTACGAACAGCTTATAATTACCGCATCTCTCCAACAATCAATCGGCTAAAAAAGGCCAAATTTTCCCAAGAAGGGCTTGCAGGCCTACTGACCGATTTCGGAATTGAAATCAGCTAACTGATAATTTAGCCTCTACTTATTTGAATTTGTTTTTTTCCATTTAGCTTTGTCAAATCGCTGTGGCTCAAAGCCCTGCGCATCTAAACCTATGAAAAAACGATTCCTATTCCTGTGCCTTTTCGGCATGGCTTGTCTGTGTGCAAATGCCCAGCAGGTTGAACAAGCCGCATTTATTTACGAAACAGCACCCTTTCCATCTTGCCATGCATCAACTTTGGTCGAAACTCCTTCGGGCATCAAAGCAGCCTGGTTTGGAGGAAGCCATGAGAAAAATCCGGATGTGGGAATTTGGTTTAGCGCATTCAATCAAGGCAAATGGAGCACGCCCGTTGAGATTGCCAATGGTATTCAAGCGAGTGGAAAACGCTACCCCACTTGGAATCCCGTGCTCTTTCAAATGCCTGGAAAAGAACTCATCCTATTCTATAAAGTTGGCCCGGCTCCCGACGAATGGTGGGGTGCCTTAAAACGCTCCAAAGACGATGGCAAAACATGGTCGGCCGAAGAAGTTCTACCCAAAGACATCTACGGCCCCATCAAAAATAAACCCGAATTATTAGCGGATGGAACCCTCCTATGCCCCTCAAGTTCCGAGGATCACGACTGGCGATTACACATGGAATTCACAAAAGATGGCGGGAAAACGTGGTCAAGAACCGATGCCCTCAACGATGGGGTTACCACTTCTGCCATCCAACCCAGTATCTTAAAACTCCCAGACGGGAAATTGCAACTCGTTTGTCGGTCGGAAAATGATTTCGTCCTCCAAAGCACCTCCTCAGATCAGGGAAAAACGTGGTCGGCATTAGCCCCCACCTCACTCCTAAATCCTAACTCGGGTATCGACGCGGTGACCCTCAAGGACGGTCGGCACATCATCATCTACAACAACACCAAGAAGGGTAGAAGTCCATTGAATGTCGCGATATCCTCGGATGGACAAAATTGGAAAGACATTGCGGTGTTGGAAAATGAAGCCAATGGCGAATTCTCCTATCCGGCGGTGATCCAATCCTCAGACTCGAAGGTGCATATTACCTATACCTGGAAGCGAAAGAAAATTAAACATGTGATCTTCATTTTGTAAGATGGCCCTATTAGACCTTATCATTATTGCTGTTTATTTACTCTGCATGATAGGGGTTGGGATCTATTTTTCCCGACGGAATAAGAGTTCGGAACAGTTCACCACAGCATCCGGACAAATTCCGGGTTGGGCCTTGGGCTTAAGTTTTTATGCCACGTTTTTGAGTGCCATTACGTTTCTGGGAGACCCTGGAAAATCCTTTGGGAGCAATTGGAATCCCTTTGTTTTTAGCCTTTCCATTCCCTTGGCAGCCTGGGTGGCGAGCAAGTTATTCGTACCTTTTTATCGGAACGGAAATGCGATTAGCGCCTATTCCCACCTCGAAGAGCGTTTTGGTGCTTGGGCGCGGACCTATGCGATGGTCTGCTTCATCCTTACGCAATTGGCAAGAATGGGAACGATCTTTTACGGGTTAGCGCTAACGATTAATGCATTAACCGGCGTGGACATGCGCTTGATTATCCTGGTAGCTGGCCTGGTCATCATCCTGTATACGGTATTGGGAGGAATGGAGGCGGTGATCTGGACGGAGGTGATTCAAGCCATCTTGAAAACCCTAGGAGCTTTGATGATCCTAGGAATTATCTTGAATCAGATTGGGTTGACGGAGGTGATAGCCATCGGACAACAGCAGGATAAATTTAGTTTGGGGACTTTTCGGCCCGACTTCCAGACGAGTTCTTTTTGGGTGATTTTACTCTATGGGTTCTTCATCAATTTGACAAATTTTGGTGTCGACCAAAACTACATTCAGCGCTATCATACCGCCAAAAACACGAAGGATGCGGCCAAAAGTATTTGGCTTTGCGTGTTCTATTATGTCCCAGTTTCCTTTCTCTTCTTCTTCATCGGCAGTGCACTATATGCCTTTTATGAATTGAATCCCGGCTTGATTTGGGAGCTGAAGCAACAGGTTGCATTGGAGAAAAACCTATCGGTGCATACGCTACAAGCTAGCGATTATGCCGACCGCGTTTTGCCACATTTTATGAAGACCCAGATACCACAGGGTTTACTTGGACTATTGTTGGCCGCCCTACTATCAGCCGGGATGAGCACGATGAGTTCTGGGATGAATAGCTCGGCAACTGTATTCCTGAAAGATATTTATTTGCGCTATATCCAGCCAGATTTAAGCACTCAAAAACAATTGAGGGTTTTACGAATTTCCACGATCATCATGGGTTGTTTAGGGATACTTTTCGGAATAAGCATGATCGGTGTGAAGAGCTTATTGGATGTTTGGTGGAAGCTATCCGGAATCTTTGCAGGCGGAATGCTTGGGATATTTTTATTGGGATTTTTGGCCAAAAAGGTTTCGAATGGCGCAGCCATCATTGCGGCCATTACAGGCGTCATCGTCATTGCTTGGATGTCTTTCAAAGATAATCTACCGGAAAATTTACAAAGTCCGTTTGATACGAAAATGACTGTTGTGAT
>JBJTMZ010000149.1:0-5717 GCA_046073805.1 Aquirufa sp. | reverse complement strand
ACTCATATATTTTTTTAGAATCGTACTAGATGGGTGATTATTTCGTTAATTTGTGAGCGTTAAACGTGAAACTTTTTTCAGCGTTCAAAGGTTAAAATTACGAATTAAACCAAGAACATAAAAATTGATACTTCATCAACGTATAAATCAAACCCATGTCATGAAAAATTTAGGGATTGCTTCGGTATTAATGGCTCTTGTTGCCTTATTGAATGCATGTTCAGTTTCGCAGACTGCATTTGTAGCGGATGATCTATATGATAGTTATCAGAAGCCTGCAGTCGCTGCAGCGAAACAAAAGAAATCGGCTTATTTGAATTTTGAGGATGATGCACAAATCATTCAAGAAGAGGACGGGGCCGTGATTCAGGAAGAGGAAGAGGTGAATTATTTGAATTCACGGGTTTTGTACCAACAAGGCTATGCGAATGGATTTAATCAAGGCATGTTTGCCTCGAATCCTTGGAATAATTGGTATTCGAATCCTTACATCACTTTTGGGATGGGATTCAGTAATCGTTGGTATTCGCCATTGCAATCTTGGCGATTAAATGATCCATTTTATTCGGGTTTCGGAATGGGGTCAAACTTTGGTTTGTATGGTTACAATTCCTTCGCGTTTGCTAATCCGTATGGATTTTCAAGCCCTTATGGATTTTATGATCCGTTCTATGGCTACGTAGGCCCTGGGATGATGTTTGGAAATAGTGTTGCCTATAATTACTACTATGGTTTTGGTCAAAATTATTATGGGGGTAATTTTTATCAATCCAATGTAACCGCTAATAATGAGCCGGCTCCAAGGTATGTTCGTGGGCCACGAGATACGGGATCGAGTAATCGTTATGGAGGGGAAAACTATTCCAATGCGCCTCGAGGAGGAAATAATACCTACAATACACAGGGTACCAATCAGCCGCGCGTTAATTCGACACAAAGCTATTCGAACTATCCTACACAGGCGGCCCCTCGTCGAAATTCGAATTATGAGTTTCAGCCGGCGCCTCAGCAAAATTATGGCCAAAACCGTACCGAGTCTTATAGTTCACCCTCAAATTCTTATTCAGGGGGCGGATTCAGTGGAGGGGGTTCTAACGGTGGTTCATCACGCGGTCCAAGATAATCCCATATGAAACGATTCATTTTCTTTTTGTTGCTTTCGGCTTCATTTGTTGGCCGGGCTCAAATTTATACGTATCCTTTATTGGCCAAGCAGTTCTCTACGTCCTATGTGACGGGGACTTCGCGCATGCAAGGACTAGGAGGTTCGCAAAGTGTTCTCGGTGCGGATTTGAGTTCGATTGCCGGAAATGCAGCCGGTTTGGGTTTTTATTCTCGTTCGGAGGTGGGCCTTAATTTGGCATATTTGTCGGCAAACACGCAGGCCAATTATTTGGATCAATCTGCTTCGAGTGATAATAACCTGATACACCTGCCCAATTTTGGGGTCGTGATTTCGGGAGAATATTTGTCGAGTTCTTCTTGGCGAGGAGCATTTGGGATTGGTTATTCCCGACAAGTCGTTTTGTCTCAACCCTTGGCTATTCAAGGGACGAATAATCGAAGTTCTTATTTAGATTATTTGATTCAAAAGGCGGGTGATAAAGGAGCTACCGGTGCGAGTTTAGATGAAGAATATGATTCTTATTACAATACAGCGGATAGTCGGGAAGCAGCGGCTTATCAATCCTATTTGATTAATCCGAATGCCCAAACAGGAGGAGCTCCTTTTGAGCGTTATTTGCCAAATTTGCCAACGGAGCAAACGGGGTATGCCGACAATAGTGGGTCTGTTGCTCAATGGGATATAAGTTATGGTGCGGCTTACCAAGATCGTTTCTATGTGGGCTTAGGAGTGCATTTTAGTAAATTGAATACGACGATGACACAACGTTGGGAGGAGAGTTTCCCTTCGAACAATTTCGTAGCCGGTTGGGGATTAGAAGAACAATTAAACACGTCAGGCTCTGGAATAGCTGTCTCATTAGGTGCGATTTATAAGGTAAAGCCAAATCTTCGGGTTGCCTTAAATATTCAAACGCCAACTTACTATGACCAATTAGTTGAGCAATATGCTGGAAAATTAACGCCTCAAATCAGTTCGATTCCTGTAACGGGGGGCTACATTACACGTGTCAAGCCGGTTAAATTGACGCCCAATGAGTTTACCTATCAATTAGCCACACCATTCCGTGTTTCGGGAGGAATGGCCTATTTCTTTGGGAAGCGAGGTTTGTTGAGTGCAGATGTGGAGCTCATAAATTATTCAGGGATGCATGTTTCTTCTGCGGAATTGAGTCCATATACCAACCAACAATTTAAGGATAAGTACAATACCCAAATGTCTCGAAATTTTCAAACGGCTTTGAATCTCAAAGTGGGTGCGGAGTTTCGGGTTACTTCCGCTTGGACTTTACGGGGTGGAGTTGCCTCCTACGGGAATGGATTTTCGAGTACTTATGATTCCATTGACCGTAGTCAGTTTCAAGTTTCGGGAGGTCTTGGTTATCGTAGTGCAACCTATTATGTGGACCTTGCCATCGTTCAACGAACAGGGAAGGATGCTTACACGCCTTATACCATTAAAAATGCGGCAGATTATGCATCTACCGCATTGAAAATTTCCCAGACACAAATTAGTCTGGGCGGAGGGGTATTTTTTTAAACGGGGATGTATTGGTCCAATAACCAAAGTAATTGGCTAACGGTAATTTCGCCGTCTACCTGAATATCCGCCTTTTGGTAAAAAGACAAGCGCTCCTCAAAGGTCTTTTTGATGGATGCAATAACAACTTCTTCGCTCTGGCTCTTATCTAACAGTGGACGATTATTTCCTTGCGCTTTGTACAAACGAGTCGCTAAATCATTGACATCTACATTTAAGAAGATGCTGACTCCGTTCTCTTTGATGAATTCCATGTTATCGTTGAAGCAAGGAACTCCACCGCCGGTTGCAATCACCATGGATTGATTGGGTTGAAACCCCCGTAAGGTTTTCTTTTCTATTTCCCGAAAATGGGCCTCCCCGTAGTTGGAGAAAATCTCTGAAACCGTTTTTTGCTCACGCGTTTCGATCAATTTATCCATATCTGTAAAGCTATACCCCAAATTTCTTGCTAACTCTTTCCCTAATGTACTCTTTCCTGATGAGGGCATTCCTACTAAATAGATATTCTTCATTCCTGCACTTATTGTTTTAAACGTTGTTGAATGTCATTCGCATCGGGTAGGCGATAGGCCGACCATTTTCCTTTGACGGTCCCTTGACTAATAAGCCAAAGTCCTGGACTTGAACGAATGATGGTTTTTAATACTTTCGAATCTGCGGATAGGGCCGGGAATGCCAATTGGTATTCATGACGCAAGGCATTTACGTCCTCGTCCGAAGATGCACTAACTAACCAGATGGGGATTTGAATTGTTTTCGCTAATTGGCTGATTTCTTCAAAAGCCGCTAATCGGGAATGGTGAACATTGGGTGCGATCACTAAAAGATGATCCCCTTGGAAGATTTTCTGGGTATAATCTGTGGTGTCTCCATCTACCCACAAACGATAATCTGTAATGAGTGGACGCGCCTCCTTTTCATTGATGGCTTGCATCGATACAAATTCCGCCTTGGGGTCCGTCGGCATTTCCGTTAATTCAACCGTTTTGCCATTGATTTTATAGACATACGTGAATTTCAATTCCTCACGGTTCTTCATGTTCGCAGGGATATTTTCACCTACAGCATAAGGTAATCCATCTTGAATCGGTAGGTAGAAATAACAATACGTTCCCAATCCAATACTCAAAATGGCCGAAGCCAATACCCATTTTCCGGTTTGTTGGCTTTGTTTGATCTTATCTGTCAAGAATAAGCTTAATGTTAAGATCAACAGGAATATATCCTTCCCAAAGGATGTCCATGGGGTCAATTTGATCGTTTCTCCGAAACACCCACAGTCGGTCACCTTGTTGAAATAAGCTGAATAAAACGTTAGGAAGCTAAAGAAAATCAATATACCCACGAAGCTGTATAAAGTCGCTTTGGTTTTGTAGTTGAGGGCCAATGCGATGGCCAAAACAATCTCAGCACTACTCAAACCAATCGAAAAGAGTAAGGCCTGTGGAATTAATAATTTCCAGAAACCCGCCATCCATGGGAAGTCCAAGGAGAAAACTTCGAAGTATTCCTCGAGTTTCAATTCCGTCCCGATGGGGTCGTTTAGTTTGATTAATCCGGAGAATAAGAATATCCCGACTAATAAAAACGTGGCGATGTTGCGGTATATTTTCATCCGATTATTGCTGTTGGGCCATTTGCATCTGCTTCTCCTCTTTGAACTTAATCAGGCAGAAAACGGCATAATTTAGCATATCTTGGTAGTTGGCCTCTACACCTTCTGAAACGAGTGTAACGCCTTGGTTATTCTCGATTTGTTTCGTGCGAAATATCTTCATCAAGATGAGATCGGTCATGCTACTCACGCGCATGTCTCGCCAAGCCTCGCCGTAGTCGTGGTTTTTATTGCGTAATAATTCGAGGGTCGTTTCGACTTGTTGGTCGTAGAAAGCACTTAATTCTTCGGGGCTGAATTCCATTTGGTCTGAGGATTCGAGCGATTTTTGAATTAAGGCGATGATGCAATAATTGATGATTCCGATGAATTCTCCCTCGATGCCGTCTTCGATGCGCTGGGCACCTTTCTCTTGAATGCTGCGAATGCGTTGCGCTTTAATGAAGATTTGATCTGTCAAACTAGGCAAGCGTAAGATTCTCCAAGAGGTACCGTAATCTTTGTTTTTTTTATCAAACAAGGCTTTGCAGTATGAAATTACTTGGCGATATTCGATTTCAGTTTGTGAAGGCGCAGAGTCCTTGATCATACGGGTCTTATTTTAATTATAGCCTACAAAAATATTTAAATTATCCTAAATTTCATTTCATTTGAACGCTCTTTTTCCATCTTTTCAAACAATTCGAGTTCAAGGCCGAATCCTGCGTCTGGATGAGCCTTTGATCATGGGAATTTTAAACGCGACACCTGATTCTTTTTTCGAAGGTAGTCGGGTCATGGATCCCGCTGTTTGCTTAGAGCGTGTCGCTGGAATGGTCGCATTAGGTGCGAAAATCATCGATATTGGTGGGCATTCCACTCGTCCGGGCGCGGCTCCAGTTACGCCTGATGAAGAGATTGAACGTGTGGTGCCATTGATCCAGTTCATTCGAACGCAATTTCCCGATCTAGTTATCTCCATCGATACCTATCGTTTGTCGGTCGCTCAAGCTGCCATAGCCGCTGGTGCAGATCTTTTTAATGACATCGGTGCGGGTCAAATGGATGCCGGAATTTTCGAATGGGTGTCAGAAAATCAAGTTCCTTATATTTTGTCACACAGTCGGGGAGCCTTTAATCAAGTTCACGAAGTCCCAGATTACCAGGATGTGGTGGCTGATGTCTGGTCGGATATCGCGACCAAACTCCATACCCTTCGTTCCTTGGGCGCTAAGGATGTCATAGTAGATCCCGGTTTGGGATTTTCCAAATCCATTGATCACAATTATACGCTCTTGGCTCATTTAGCTAGCTTTAAGACCCTCGGTGCGCCGATATTAATTGGTGTTTCCCGTAAATCGATGATTTATAAGACTTTGGGGATTACGGCGGCAGAATCCTTGAATGGGACTTCGGCTTTAAATATGGTTGCCTTACAGCAAGGGGCTCAAATTT
>JBJTMZ010000148.1:0-7677 GCA_046073805.1 Aquirufa sp. | reverse complement strand
TCATCCGGAGGTAAATCTACTTTTGGCGCAAGCCTATTTGTGGTCGGAGCAAGGCAACCTCGCCTTAGAGGCACTTGATCGGGCGGATCATTATGTGGGAGAGTATCCTGCCATCATCCGAACCAAAGCGTTTATCTATTTGAAGCAAAAGCAATTGATGAAAGCTTTGCAAGCTGGCTTGCGGTTGGTGGAATTGGATGATGAGGAGCTGTTGCTTTCTTGGGAACAGATGGATGTAGCTTGGGAGCTCAGTCAATCCGATTCTGTTAAAGTCGAACTGTTAAATTTACAGCGAAAAAACCCGGAGCAAGGCCAATTGGCATTGCTGTTAACGAATGTTTATCTGCATCAAAAGAATTTTGATTCAACGCTTGTGCAATTGCGCTTAGCGGCGGCTGATCATGAGGTTTTGCCCTCGATGGTGGCTCAGGTAACGATGAAGGCGTTTGAGCAAATTGATGATCCGATCAAATGGGAGTTGGCCAATCAATTAGCAGGGCACTGGTTAGCAATTTACCCGAACGAGCCACGCTTCTTGGCCATTCAGGGCGATTTATATGTTAGTACATCCAAGCTTGAGTTGGGGCAGCGCTTTTATTTACAGGCAGCCCGAATGGGGGAGCCGAAATACGAAGTTTGGTCAAGAATTATCCAGTTGGATTTTGAAATGAATGCCATTGATAGTGCATTTGTTCATGGTGAGGAGGCTTTGAAATTTTTTCCGAAACAGGGGTTTCTAAATTTTCAAATGGGTTTTGCGAGTTATTTAAAAGGAGATCCAGCACAGTCAATTCGTTATCTGGAAATTGCGCGCGGAATCATAAAACCATCGGAAAATTGGAATACTCAATTGTATTCCATCATGGGAGACGTTTATCATTCGCTAAACCGTCATGGCGAGTCGGACGCTGCTTTTGAACAAGTATTGTTATTGAATCCCGAAGATGAACATGTACTGAATAATTACAGTTATTATTTGTCGTTGCGGAAGGAACAATTGGAGAAGGCGGCTCGCATGGCGAAGAAGTTGGTGGAATCTTTTCCCAAGGAATCTACTTACTTGGATACATTTGCCTGGGTGTTGTATCAGCAGGGAAATTACCAAGACGCCTTACGGTTTTTGGAAATGGCGATCCAAGAGGGTAAATCACCTAGCGCGGCGATTTGGGAGCATCATGGCGATACCCTTTATCGGTTGGGCCGAGTAGAGGAGGCGGTCAAGAGTTGGCGAAAAGCGAAGGATTTGCCAAATGCAGATCAAAACCTAGATAAAAAGATTAAGATGAAGCGAATTGTCGAAAATTGAGATAATTTTGCATATTCAATACGCAATGGTTCGACTGTTTTGTTTTTTCTTGGGCTTGGTTGGTTTCTTGGCTTGTAAGTCAACAAGTACACCCATTGCACCTGCACAAACTGTGCTTGCGGATACCATTGCTCACGCTATTTTAGTCGATACTGTCGTTAAAAACACACCGGAAGAGCGCCCAAATGAGCTCGATTCGAAGGAGTCGGCAGATGAATTATCCTTTCGTTATTTGAAAGCAAAGTCACGTGTGGCTTGGAAATCAGGGAATAATACAGACAATTATTCGGTTGATATTCGCGTTAAAAAGGATAGTTTGATTTGGGTGACAATTTCTCAGGCGGGTTTAGCTGGAGCGACGGGCCTATTTACGTTGGATCGGATTCAGTTTTATCAAAAAATCAGTGGGGAATATTATGATTTGACCTATGATAGCTTGAGTACGATGATGGGTTTTCGGATCGATTACCGTGTCTTGCAATCCTTGATTGTGGGAAACCAGCCGTTTAAAAAGAATAATTCGCGCGTGATTCGGGAGAATGAAAATATTATCATTAAGCAGGATTCAGGACGCATTAAGATTGATAATATGGTGGGTCCGAATCGAAAATTGAAGAAATTATTGGTTCGCGATGAACCTTCGAGTAATAAACTGACATTGGATTTTGAGGAGTTTACAAATTTAAATCAAGTGATTTTTCCGTTTTCGAGTCAAATCACGTTGGATGTTAAAAATAAGGAAGATAAAAGGGTAACCACGGTCATCCAAATTAAGTATTCCAAGGTGGAACTTTTGGATACCCCGCTTGAATTCCCTTTCCGAATCCCTGCTAAATTTTTGAAAAAGTAATGCGTTATCTATTTGTATTTATTGTTTTGTTTTGTTCGATTTCAGCTTGGGGACAGGAAGATAGGAAAACCCAGTTGGAGCAACAGAAGAAGGAAAATTTGGCTAAAATCAAGGAGTTGAATTCCATTATTTCCCGTACTTCAAAGAAAAAAAATGCATCCATTGGTAAATTGAATGTCCTGAAGGAGCAAATTGTCGTTCAAAAGAAACAGATTAATATTCTAAATGAGAATCAAAATTTATTGGCCGCAGAGGCGAGTAAATTGAAGCAAGAGAGTGATGTGTTGGCGGCCAAATTGGAACGTTTGAAGAAAAATTATGCCTTGATGTTGTACGAGGCTCAGAAGGTTTCTACGGTTTCGAATAAAATCAGTTTCTTATTGTTATCGCAGGACATCGGGGAGTTTACGCGTCGCTTTGATTATTTACGTCAATTTACGACCAACAGGAAAGAACAAGCGCACAAGATCTTCGAGACACGCCAGGATTTAATGACGAAGAAACAGCAGGTGGAGTTCAAGAAAAATGAGGAGAAAAAGGTCTTGGTAGAGAAGGAAAAGGAGAAGGCCAACCTTGAGGTATTGAAAACCAAGGAAAATAAAGTTGTGACTGTTTTGACTCAGCAAGAGAAAAAGCTAAAAACGGAGTTGGAGCGAAAAAAACTAGCGATTCGTAAATTGGATAATTTAATTGCGGGGATTGTTCAGCGGGAAATCCAAAAATCGATGGAGCGAGAGCGTAAGTTGCGGATGGCAGCCCAAGCTCGGAAATTAGAGGTAAATAAACCTGCTTTGCCTAAGCCGAAGTTAGAAGAGGGGATGGTTAAAAAAGGTGAAAAACCAACGACTTCAGAGAGTAAGGAAGAAACAAAACCGGAAGTTCGAGTAGAGAAAAAGGAAGTCGCTGTGGCTAAGAAAGTAGAAGAACCCGTATTAAATTCGAATACCTATTACATGAATGCGGAAGAAGCAAAACTTGCCAGTTCGTTTTCGGCATTGAAGGGAAGGATGCCTTTTCCAGTACCGTCTGGATTTATTTCGGATCATTTTGGCGTTCATAAACATCCTTTGTTGAAAGGTGTTATGGTCAATAATAATGGAATTGATATTCAGACGTCTGCAGGTTCTCCGGTGCATTCCGTATATGATGGTGTCGTTGCGACGGTTCAAAATATTCCAGGCATCAATATGGTTGTGGCAATACAACATGGAGAATACTTTACTGTTTACAGTAAGCTTGCCAATGTTTCGGTGAGTGCTGGCCAAAAAGTGAAGACGGGCCAACGGATTGGGTCGGTGGCATCGGATGAGGATGGAACCTCAGAGATTAATTTTCAGGTTTGGAAAAATACGCAACACCAGAATCCGGAAGGTTGGTTGCGTCGTTAGATTTTGTATAGCACCCGCAGGCTAATATTTCGCCCTTGGTCATCTGTATAATACCTGAAGCGATTTAGGTAATCGCGATAGGCGGTATTTAAAGCGTTGCTAATTCTTATTCCAAAATCAAATTTCTTTAGATTTATTCCCCAGTTCGCTTGCAATAGGACATATCCTTTAGGCGGTTCCGCGTAGTCTGACCCTGGCTCCACACGGTTTTGTTGGCTTACTTGTACCAATCCCACATTGATATATTGTTTATCTTCCATCCATCGGTAGGTAATATTGTACTCAAAGCGGTTCGCCGGGATATTCACTAAATAAGAATATTTTTGGGAGGTATTGAATGCATGTACGATACTCGTTTTTTGCTGAAGGGATAGTTGGGGAGTAAGTTGGTAATTTACCTGCGCGTCAATTCCTTGAAAGATCGCGTTGATTTGCTCATAGGAGAATCCTGGAAAGGCACCTCGCACGGTCGTGAAATAGACAGCCTGACCTTTGTTCACCATGGGGCGGAGATAAATAAAGTTGTTTATGTAATTATGGTAAAGACCCAGTTCGATTTGTAGATTTTTGGGTGCAAAGCGGGTATTGATACTAAAGTTATAGGCAGTTTCTCCTTTCAAATTGGGATCCCCGATTTCGAAGGCTGCCGCTCCGTGGTGAACCCCATAGGAATAAAGTTCATTGACACCGGGTGCCCGAAATGCGCGGGCAACAATGAGGTGATTTTCGAGCTTTTCAGACCAATGGTATTTAAATCCGATACTTCCCGATAGGCCCAAATAGCGATTCAAATCTCGGTAGACAATATTCGAGTAATTCGCCTTGGGTCGGTGAACCTCGATGCTTTTTTCATCGATTCGAGCTCCTAGTTCCAATTCGTATTTTTCCTTGACAAGTCTTTCAATGCCAAAAATCCCAAAGGTATTTTGGAAATAATTGGGAAGTAGGCTGGTGGTTAGGATGGGCCGACTCACCTCACGGCCAGAAGTAATGTTTCCTTGAAGCTGAAAGTTGATGCCTGCTTGTCCTTTCCAATTTTTGGATGCGTTGGATTCGTCAAAAAGAATCTCTCCATTGAATGTTTGTAAGAAGAACTGCAAATTATTGATGCTTTTCCCCGCTCGAAGTACGTCAAGTTCAAGTCGTTCGTCATTTTGACCCGCCAAAGTGGTTCGAATTGCGCTCCCGTTCGGAAGTTGGTATTGTACTTTCCATTTCCCCAAAGTATGTGTCACATCTTGATTGGGACGGTCGATTTCCCGACTAAATTCCGTGGGTGTGAAAATGGGCAGTGGTCTTGAACGTTCGATGGATTTCTCCAGGTCATTGATATTGCCAATGTGAGACCCTGCGTAAATCCCAATAACGGAGTGAAAATGGCTAAAAAAGATGTCGCTTGACCATTTTGTGTGTTTATACCCTAGAGCTCCCGAAAAATTTTGTTCTTGTACGCCAGTATTTGCCAAGTAATAATTAGCGGTATAAATGTTGCCACCGTCTTTCAGAGTTCCTTGTACACGCCATCCCCAACCTTTCGCCTGACCAATCCCTCCTTGTACACTTCCCGACAAAACACCTTGTCGGCCATTCGTAAAATAAATCGATTGTAGCTCCGCCTTAATTCCCGCTGTATCCGGCAGCGCATCGGGTTCCATCATGACAATTCCTCCGATCGCATCCCCACCATAACGTAATCCGCCGGGTCCTTTGATGACTTGTATGTTTTTCGATACGAATGGGTCTATTTCGGGTGCGTGCTCACTTCCCCATTGTTGGCCCTCCTGACGGACACCTTGGTTTAAAATGATGATGCGGGATGAGTGCATTCCGTGGATAACGGGTTTGGAAATCGTGCTACCCGTTTGAAGGCTTTGTACGCCGCTTATTCCCTTGAGCATTTCCCCTAGTCCTAAACCATCGCGTTGGGCTCGTTCCTCTTTTGTCAATTGACCGCGTAATTGGGCGCCAGACTCCGTTTTCTTGCCACTCACGATGACCTCTTGGAGGTGTTCATCATGGCTTGCTAGGCTAAAATTTTCATTGTGTTTGACTTCGTCTTTGATGGAAATGGGAATTTCCACGAGGTCGAAACTACTCATTTGGCACACCAAGGTGTAGTCCCCTGAGCAGAGAGCAGAAATCCGGAAGAAGCCTTTAGCGTCTGATTGGGCGAATTTGTTGGTACCCTTGATGTAGACAAAGGCACCCGGAATGAGTTCTTTTGTTTCTTTTGAGCTCACGTTTCCCTCCAAGGTGCACGAACATTGCGGTAATGTTTGACTCCAAAGGGGGAATGTTAAACAATTAACAAGAAGGAAGAATAAAATTTTTCGCGTCATTCGAGCTCTAACAGACTTCTAATATAAGCCCATTTGGCTTTATTTCGAACGTTTATTGACAAATTCAAGAATCTTGCTGATGAACTCCTTTCTATCGTCGACAAAATTTTGTTTAATATTTTTTGAAATTTGTTAAACAATTATTTGTTTTGTTTAATCTTTTGGTAAATTTGTTAAACACAACAAACAAAACGAATCATGACAGCTTTAGAGTTTTCATATCAGGTAGGTACATTTTCGAAGTTTTTGAAACCATTTGCGCTGCGTTTAACGCGTGATGGAGATGATGCCAACGATTTAGTTCAAGATACTTTGGTGAAGGCATTTACGAATCGTGATAAGTATTCGGATGGCACCAACTTGAAGGCGTGGTTGTTTACGATCATGAAGAATACCTTCATTACCCAGTACCAACGGATGGTTCGTCGGAACACATTTATTGATACAACAGATAATTTACACTACATCAACTCAACAGATTCAATTCAATTAAATGGGGCGGAACGTTCGTTCATGAATGAGGACATTGCTTTGGCATTGCGTCATACGGAAGAAATGTACCGCATCCCATTTTTAATGTATTTCGAAGGATTTAAGTATCATGAGATTGCAGAAGAATTGGATCTACCTATTGGAACGGTTAAAAACCGGATACACATTGCGCGTAAAACGCTGAAGAGTCATTTAAGCATGTACGCCTAAGGAGACAGTTAGAAATAATTGTAATAATTAGTTTTTTGGTTAACAGAAGATGAAGTAAAAAGTCAGATTTTATCTGACTTTTTCTTTTGGTAAAAGCTTAGCGGAATTTCTTATATTTGTTTAGCATGAAAAAGAAAAAAATCATTGTGATCGGTGCCGGTTTTTCGGGTTTATCCACCGCTACTGAGCTCGCTTCCAAGGGCTATGACGTAGAGATTTTTGAGAAGAATGAGCAGGCCGGAGGTCGCGCGCGCGTATTTCAAGAAAAAGGTTTCACCTTTGATATGGGCCCGAGCTGGTATTGGATGCCGGATATCTTCGACCAATATTTCGAACGTTTTGGAAAAAAGACATCCGATTACTATACCTTAAAACGCCTAGATCCATCCTATTCAGTGATCTTATCGGATCAAGAGGTGGTTGATATGCCAGCGGATTATCAGCAATTACGCAGTTTATTTGAATCCATTGAGCCCGGGGCGGCGAATGCCTTAGACCGCTTTTTGGAACAAGCTGCCTATAAATATAAAGTAGGAATTCAGGAATTTGTCTGGAAACCTTCAATCAGTATCACCGAATTTTTAAGTCTTCGCTTATTGGTGGATGCCATTCGCATGGACGTCTTTCAATCCTTTTATACCCACGTTCGGAAGTATTTCAAATCGAGTACTTTGTTAAAATTGATGGAATTCCCCATTCTTTTTTTAGGTGCGATTTCACAAAATACACCGGCGATGTACAGTCTGATGAACTTCGCTGAGATTAAATTGGGTACTTGGTATCCGATGGGCGGAATGCACATGATTGTGAAGGGGATGGTCGAGTTGGCGAAAAGTAAGGGTGTTCAAATTCGATTTAATACGCAGGTGACTGGATTTTCCATTGTAGGTGGCGAGGTCAAAGGTGTAAAAACGGAAAATGGAGTTTTCGAAGCGGATGCTGTTGTGGCGAGTGCAGATTACCATCACGTGGAGACGTTGTTGGGCGAAGCGCATCGAAATTACGATGAGAACTATTGGGATAAACGCGTGATGGCGCCCTCTTCCTTGTTATTTTATCTTGGAATCAACAAGCGTTAGCCGCGCTTAAAGC
>JBJTMZ010000147.1:0-4641 GCA_046073805.1 Aquirufa sp. | reverse complement strand
CAATCTCCACCATGCGCTCATTGCCCATTTTGGTGAACGGGTAAATGGTAAACGCGGCATAGAAACCTTGGTCGAGGACCGACTTCACCGTTTCCTCGTTATTATGATCAATAATGACCATGTTCGGTTTAATTCCATGCTCCAAAGCAATGGCCATGCTGCGTTCTGTGCCTTTTTTCTTATCGCGATGGGGGGTATGCACCTGAACAGGAAGGTTCATTTCTTTGGCGAGTTCCAACTGCGCGCGGTAGTATTTTTCTTCCGCGGCGGTTTGGTCATCGAAACCGATTTCGCCGACACCCACAACGCCTTCTTTTTGCAAGAAGAGGGGTAAAATTTCCATCACTTGTTCGGCTAATGCTTCATGATTTGCCTCCCGTGAATTTAGCCCGATGGTGCAATAATGCTTGATGCCAAATTGAGAGGATCGGAAACGTTCCCATCCCACTAAACTGGCGAAATAGTCTTTAAATGAAGCTAAACCCGTACGCGGTTGGCCCAACCAAAATGCAGGTTCGATCAATGCAACTACTCCTGCATCAGCAAGAGCTTGGTAATCATCGGTCGTCCGCGAGGTCATGTGCACATGCGGATCAAAGAATTTCATGCCTTGGGTATATTGGGCAAAAGAGCCATCAATAGCATGTGCTGTTGTTTTTTCTTGCTCGGTTCCTTCGAAATGGGATGGATTACCAACGGGTTTATGTTCTTGGCACATATTAGGCGGTGTATATAGGTTCTGCTTTTTCCAATTCCTGCCACATTCCCTGCGTGCTGCCTGGAATCTGGACTTCTTGTTTGACCAACGATGCCGCTCGTACATCGCTTGGATTTTCGGATAGAACTAACTTTTCAATATCAGATTGTAATGTTTCGTTCATAAATCTAGGTATCAGGCGCCAAACTTGTGACGGTACCCGTCGGCCTGCTGACCAGCGCTCATGCGCAAAGTCGGAAAGCGTCATGGCTAGTTCTGCATTGGCACGTTCCTCTAATCCAATGATTTGGTGGATGGCCTTATCATTGAATATGCATTTTAAAACCAACTGGTTCCAGGCAGCTTCACTGAAATAATCTCTTGGATACGTGTTATCGAATGCGATGGCATCAAAAACAGGAACCATGTTGGAGCGGACAGCGTCGGTCGCACGAAGCAAAAAATTCGATGGATTAGCCAAATAGGGCAGCGATTTAGTCAGCGCGACGGCTTCTTGCATTTCGGCTGTTTCAAAAAGAAGGTCAACTTGCTTTTCATCAAGCTTTGTTAGAATAGCTAAACGAACGACTTGGTCTAGGTTCCAATTCTTAAAGGGACCTTCCGTAATTTGGCGTTTCGATACAAACCGAGGGACTTTGACAAAAGCTAGACTTAGTGCCTTGCCTTCCAAAAGGAGTTGTTCTGAAATCCAGAGGGACTCGGTTTCACTCGCGATGGCAGCAATGATATCAGTGATTTGTAGATTCGTATTCACGGCTAATTAGGTTCCTTTCAACGAAAATACTAAAAAAAATGAGGATTTTTATGATTTATTGAGATGATCAATATTCTCATCGTCTTTTATCTTGTATGGCCCCTTTTTTAAGAAAATAATAGGCCAAAAATAGCGATATAAAATCCCTAGCTTTTGGCTAAAAATTCGCTGATTTCGCGTGTCCTCGCTCCACTTTCTTCCTTTAAAAATGTTGAGGGTAATTTTCCAGCCCCAGAAGAGAGGAGCTAGGATTGAGTAATTCAAATAAATAACAAGGAATGCGAGTATTCCGTAACTTTTACGGACCCATAGTAAATTGGAAACCTGGATTTGAATCGCAAATCGATTGACCCAGGAGAAGTCGGTCCGTCGAAAGGGGTTTTCCTGGATTAGATGTATAAATTTAACATCTTCAAAATAGGCCAATTTTCCTTTTTGGTGTAATCGAAATGATATTTCAGCATCTTCTGCGTACATAAAGAAATCTTCGTCCCAACCATTGATTTCGAGGAGAGTTTTACTGTTGGTCATTAAAAATGCACCCACAATGTTATTGGTTTCTTCCGGTTGTTTAAATTCTTCTTTTGGTAATAATTTATCAACGAGTTTATGGCAAATAGCATGATTCGGTAAAATGTAAAAATCTCGACGAAGATTGTTTAGGGTCCGATAAAATGGGATGGTGTTTTGTTGGGCGTCAACTTGGATACCTCCTACAGCAATCAAGTTTGAGTCAAGCTTCAGATGTTTCCAAGCATTTCCGATCGCATTGTCGAAGAGTAGTGTATCCGCATTTAAAAATAATACATAATCGCCTTTTGCAAGCTTTATGCCTAGGTTATTAGCCTTCGAGAAACCTACATTTCCTCCGGAATTCACCCAAATGGTATTTGGGAATTCCATTAAAATATCTTCGTTCGCACCTGGAATCGGGTGATTGTCAACAACAATGCATTCAAATTGGATGTTTTTGGTGTGCGTGTATATGCTTCGAAAGCAATCCAATAAGAGTGCCTCTGTTCGATAGTTGACAAATACAATTGATACATCCATGAACTTCAAAATTAGTTTGATTTTACTTTATTTAAACAGCTTGAACTGTTTTTCTTTTTGATTGCGTGAGACATTCCTTATATTTCGCATTCTATAACTTCATGTTCTTATGCGGAAATTCATTTACTCTTTCATCCTCGTTTTAGTTCAATTCGTAACTTATTCTCAAAAATTCAATTTTGAGGCGATTAAATCCTACGCTTTTCCTACGGAGTTAGTTCGTTCATCTAACGGCAAACAGATTGCTTGGGCGATGGATGAGAAGGGTATTCGGAATATTTATGTGGCTGAGTCCCCCAATTTTGTTGCTCGAAAATTGACTAGTTTCAAAGAGGATGATGGTCAAGAAATCACATCAATATCCATTTCAGATGATGGACGTTGGGTGCTTTTCGTTCGTGGCGGGGATCATGGGGCGAATTTTGATGATGAAAAGGCAGTTAATCCCGCTGGAAATATAGAACCACAAACGGTTCGAGTGATGCAAATTTCTTTCGATGGAGGGCCATTGCGTATAATTTCAGAAGGCGATTTTCCGGCAATTTCACCTGACAACAAGGTAGTTGCCTACATTAAAGATGGCCAACCCTGGGTGAGTAAATTGGATACGAGTGCGAATGAAGACTTTCTAGATGTTCCAGTTCGTTTGTTTAAGACCCGGGGAAATGTCCATTCACTGACCTGGGCACCTGGGGGCAAGAAAATTGCATTTGTGGCGGATCGACAAGATCATTCATTTGTAGGCTATTTTGAGTTGGGTAAGGCTAATTTGAATTTTGTAGATCCAACGTTTGCGAATGATTTTAGTCCACGGTGGTCACCGGATGGAAGCCAGTTGGCCTATGTCCGTACCCCTGCAGAAGGAGGATCGACGGATTCACTTACGCAACGGAAGCGAATACCTTGGTCAATTCGCAAGGTGAGCCTAGTTGCTGGGGAAAAATCAACCTTGGTTTGGGAAGCTCCTAATACGTATCGTGGTTCCTTGCCAACAACCCACGGAGGAACGAATTTACATTGGCCCAAGCAGGATCGTTTGGTATTTACGTCCTATCATGATGGTTGGCCGCATGCATATTCTGTGGCGGCAAGTGGTGGAGCACCATTGTTGCTAAGCCCGGGTGAATTTATGGTTGAGCATTTAAGTGTAAGCGCTGATGGCAATACGGTTTATTTTGATGCGAATACGGGTTCGGATGTGACCGATAAAGATCGTCGGCATATTTGTCAGGTGTCTGTTGATAAGGCAGATATGAAAGTTGTGACACCGGGTGTAGGTATTGAATGGACTGCGATTTCGGTGGATGGCGGATATGCTTACATTGGAGCGGGAGCTCAAAAGGCTCCTCAGTTAATGGTATCTCAAGGAGGGAGTTCACGTTCATTAACCGAGAGTTTAATTCCGGCTGAATTTCCAACGAAGTTATTAGTAGAGCCTAAGCAAGTAGTCTTTAAGTCCTTAGATGGTTTAACCATTCATGGGCAGCTGTTTGATAATACGAATGGAAGTCAGAAAAAACCGGCGATTATTTTTGTGCATGGAGGACCTCCGCGTCAGATGTTATTGGGTTGGCATTATTCGGATTATTATTCAAATGCATACGCATTAAATCAGTACTTGGCGAATTTGGGATTTGTGGTTTTATCCGTGAATTATCGCTTGGGGATTGGATATGGCTACGATTTTCATAATCCCAAATCTGCTGGTCAATGGGGTGCATCCGAGTATTTGGACATCAAGGCAGCAGGGGAGTGGTTGGCCCAACAATCCTTTGTTGACCCGAAGAAAATCGCTTTATACGGTGGTTCTTATGGCGGATATTTGACAGCTTTGGCTTTAGCCAGAGATTCTAAATTATTCGCTGCTGGTGTGGATATTCATGGCGTACATGATTGGGCGCATCAACGTGAAATTCCGATGGATGCATTGTCTGGACCACACAAGGCACCAGATGCGGATTGGGCAACGAGTCTTTCGTATCGATCTTCGCCCATCTCTTCGTTGGACACATGGAAGTCGCCTGTATTATTTATTCATGCGGATGATGATCGCAATGTGCCCTTTAGTCAAAGCATTGATTTGATCAATCGCTTGCAAAAGAAAAAGGTGCCGATG
>JBJTMZ010000146.1:0-4565 GCA_046073805.1 Aquirufa sp. | reverse complement strand
TTTTCAATTTTTGAAGGTAGGCATTGTCTTCACTTTCCATTTGTCGGTGCAAGACATCAATCCCATCCAATCCCAATTTTGCGGCTTCATCAATGACCTTTTCGATAGGAAATTTATCGCCTTTAAAATGCCAATACGAATACGAGGAAACACTTAATTTGATTTTGGGTTTGAGTTCAGGGGCAGCGGGTGCCAACGAAACTGCGGGTGCGGCCGAAGCGAGCGCTGCGGCAGAGATAAAATGACGTCTGTTCATAGGTTTGAGGTTTTCCTTGCTAACTTACACAATATTAGATGTTTCTGTATGTACCTAGACGAAATTTGCGACTTCTGTATGGCTCTGCCCTTGGTGGAGGAGACTCAGCCTTTTGGCCCGGATCACATCGTGTACAAGGTCAAAGGAAAAATGTTCCTGCTGGTAGGAATCGAGGAAAGCCCCATTCGATTTAATGTGAAATGCAATCCGGAACGCGCCACCCAATTACGCGAGGAATACCCGCACTCCGTCCTGCCCGGTTACCACATGAACAAAAAACATTGGAACACCGTCGTCATGGGCGAGGGTTTAACACGTACCCAATGCGAGGAAATGATTCGGCATTCGTATGAATTGGTTGGGGGAGGTAAGAGGTGAGAGGTAAGAGGTGAGAAGTAAGCGGTTGTCCAATTTTAACTTGCCTGCGAAACATAACCCCTCTTTTATAACCCAGGTTTCAGCCTAGGGCTATAGACTAATCCGCTCATTTATAACCCCAGGCTTCAGCCTGGGGCTCTTCAGGCGCAAGCCTGAATACCTCACTCATGTCAGACTCCGGCCGATGCCTAGGCTGGCGACTGGAGCCAAAAACCCTTGGAATTCCGCTGACCTACCATTAGCTTTACCTTCACACAAAAATCCCCCATGAAAAATCTCCTCCTCTTCCTCCTCCTACCCCTACTCGGATTTTCCCAAACTAAATCTTGGGAATTGGCTGGATTTAAGAAGGCCGACAGTGAAAATCCGATCATGAAGCCGGATACGAAGGCACGTTTTTTCTGCCCGATCCAACAAAAATCGGTCGGCTGGGAGAATAAGAATGTCTTAAACCCGACCGCCTTGGTCTACCAAGGGAAGGTTCACTTACTCTACCGAGCCCAGGATTCCTTGGGTACCTCCCGCATCGGGATGGCAATATCCACGGATGGCATTCACTTTACCAAACAGCCGAAGCCCATTTTGGCACCTGGAAATGATGCCTTTAAATCCTTCGAATGGCCGGGAGGAATCGAAGACCCACGGGTCATTGAAACCGGTGATGGACAATTTTTATTGACCTATACCTCCTATGATGGGAAAACGGCTAGACTTTGCACGGCGATCTCGAAAGATTTGGTCAACTGGGAAAAGCTCGGACCCATGTTGGCCAACCCCAAATACATCAACCTCTGGTCGAAATCCGGCGCGATCGTCGGCAAGGAAATCAACAGCCGCATCATCGCAGAAAAAATCGACGGATATTATTGGATGTATTTTGGAGACACCGATTTATTCATGGCCAAATCCAAAGACTTACGCACCTGGGAGGTCTGTGAAAATGCCGAAAACCAAAACAGAATTTCCGTATTACATCCCCGCATGGGCTATTTCGATTCGAGACTCGTTGAACCAGGACCCTACGCCCTCTTGCGAAACGAGGGAATCCTCTTAATCTACAACAGCAGCAATGCAGCGAATTTCAATGAAACGAATTTTCCCAAATTCACCTACGCCGCCGGCCAAGCGCTGTTCGACAAATCCAAACCCTACAAACTGATTGACCGGACGAATCAGGCATTCATTTGGCCCGACAAAGACTACGAACGCGTTGGGGAAGTCAATGAGGTCTGCTTCGTGGAAGGACTTGTCCACTTTCAAGGTAAGTGGTTTTTGTACTACGGAACGGCGGATTCGAAAATCGCGGTAGCGGTCAAAAAGTAGCGACGCGATACCTCGCGTCTTAATTTTAATAAAGAAAAATTATGATCCTCGGCATTCACCACATCGCTATTATCTGTTCCAACTACGAAGTATCCAAACATTTCTACACTGAAATTCTGGGCTTCCAAATCGTGCGCGAAGTATACCGAAAAGAACGGGAGTCCTACAAACTTGATCTGGAAGTCAATGGATTATATCAAATTGAGCTCTTTTCATTCCCCAATCCCCCTACTCGAACCTCCCGCCCCGAAGCCGCTGGCCTCCGCCATTTGGCCTTCGCCGTAGACAATTTAGAGGCCATTGTCGATCAATTAAATCGGCAAAATATTGCATCTGAACCCATCCGAATCGATGAATTTACAGGAAAACGCTTTACTTTTATAGCTGATCCGGATGATCTACCCATTGAATTTTACGAGAAATGAATCGAATTGATAAAAAACCCTTGGCGGATTTAGGTTATGGCTTTGTTTCGGCCGACTACCTTCCAAGCGGTTCCAATGAATACCTATACCGAAATACAAGCATTAACACAGCTGATTATCGCCAACTGACATCACGCGAAATCAGCATCATGGAGGCTAACCTGAACGAGGCCGAAAACTGGAAAGACATTTGGGTGAAGGAGGGGTTCAATCCCTACTTGGTAAAAAACTGCCGCTTTTTTGGGATGATTCGCATCGGGGTTTTGGAATCCTGCTATTTGGAATTCAAGAACCTTCGCATGCCGGTCGGCATTTACAATTCAACCATTATTTCCAGCGATTTTGGCGATAACGTAGCCATTGATCGCGTGAATCTCCTCTCCCATTTCCAAATCGGAAATGAGGTCATGATTCTCCAAGTGAATGAATTAGCAACCACCCCTACTGCCAAATTTGGAAATGGGATTGTCAAAGACGGCGAGGAAGAGCGCATTCGTATCTGGCTTGAACTCGGTAACGAGAATGGCGGTCGGAAGGTTATCCCCTTCATCGGCATGCGCCCTGCTGACGCCTTTTTATGGACGCAAGATCGTGACGACAAGGCCTTACAAAAAGCCTATTTCAACCTAACTCAAGCTGAATTTTCGACCCACCGAGGCTACTATGGCCAAATCGGGGATCGTACCGTGATCAAGAATACGGGCATCATCAAGGATGTCAACATGGGTTCGGATACCTACATCAAGGGTGCCAATAAACTCAAGAATTTGACCATCATTTCGTACCCACATGCCTCCACGCAAATCGGTGAGGGCTGTGAAATCGTGAATGGAATCATTCACGAGGGGTGCCGCATTTTCTATGGGGTAAAGGCCGTTCGTTTTATCTTGGCAGCGCATTCCCAGTTGAAGTATGGAGCGCGTTTGATCAACTCCTATTTAGGAAGTAATTCGACCATTTCATGTTGCGAGGTGTTGAATGCCTTGATTTTTCCGGCGCATGAACAACACCACAACAACTCCTTCCTATGTGCAGCGATCATTCATGGGCAAAGCAACATGGCAGCTGGAGCTACCCTGGGATCGAATCACAATTCCCGCGGAGCGGATGGTGAATTGCAGGCCGGACGTGGATTTTGGCCAGGATTATCAGTGGCCTTAAAGCACAATTCCAAATTCGCGGCCTTCAACCTGATCTCCAAAGGAAACTACCCCGCTGAGATTCATAATCCGATCCCATTCTCCTTACTTGGAAACGATGACACTTCTGGCGGATTATTGATTATTGCCGGCTATTGGTTCCAATACAACATGTACGCCATCGCACGTAACGCCTGGAAATTTGCGGCACGTGACCAACGCGTGGAGAAAAACATGCTGCTGGAGTTCGACTACCTCGCCCCAGACACAGTCAGCGAAATGCTTCAGGCGCGCGAATTATTCTGTCAGTGGGTCGGCGATGCGTTAGGCAAAGACGCGGCAGCGGGCAAAGCGTGGTTGGAGAACCCGGCCAACGAGCATGAAAACCTGGCTGTTTGGGCCACAGGTATCGAAAATTCGAAACGCAAAACACGCGTGGCAAAGACCTACCGTGCTTATCATATTTTTGGGGATTTACTGCAATACCATGCCGCCAAAGAATGGGTGGCGACGGCAGCTCGTTATCCGGATCAAAAACCGATTGACCTCCTCCATAAAACCCTGGCGAATGCAACAGCCATTCAGACCTGGGACAACATCGGGGGCCAACTCATTCCTTCAGGTGCGGTGGCAGATTTAAAGTCGGCCATCAAATCCGGTCAAATTTCCCGCTGGTCGGAGGTACATCATTTCTACGAAAACCAAGCCGCGCTATACCCGGATCAGAAATTCGAAAATGCCTTAAATGGCCTGTTAAAGGTCAAAGCAGATGCAATTGAAAATATCCCCGCATGGCTAAAAAAGGCCGTGGAAACGGCACGCTTCCTGACGGAAGGCATCGAAAAATCGCGCTCCAAAGACTACCAAGACCCATTCCGTTTGGCCATGTTCGGCAATGCTAAGGAACTTGAAGCGGTGATTGGGGATTTGAATGACAATGAATTCATCCAACAGTCGAAGCTGAGGCAGCAGGTGTTTGAAGAGAAAAGCAAAACCTTATTGTAGAGACGCGATACCTCGCGTCTAGTCAAACCACCTAAATAC
>JBJTMZ010000145.1:0-3915 GCA_046073805.1 Aquirufa sp. | reverse complement strand
AGAACGCGGTACACACGAGGAATTATTGAAGCAAGCAGGATTGTATGCGCAATTGTATCATTTACAATTTAGTCGCAATTAATCCGTATATTTGAGGCTTATGAAATTGAAAAATTATTTATTCGTTGGTTTTATTGCTTTACTCGGCTTGAGTTCGTGCGGTAAGTTTGAGAAGTTCCGTAAGAGTGCAAGTTTGCCCGTAAAATATAAGGCGGCGGTAGACTATTACAAGAAAAAGGACTTTGATAAAGCAGGCATTTTATTTGATGAAATTCTGCCGTTGATGAAGGGCGATTCTACGCAAGAGATGGCGACCTATTACCAAGCCTATTGTGATTTTAATCTGGGTAATTATACCTTGGCGAATGCTCATTTCAAGAAGTTTTATGAGGTTTTTTCACGGAGTGAATATGCGGAGGAGGCGATTTATATGTCGGCCTATTCCCTTTACAAGGATTCCCCCAATTTCAATTTAGATCAAACGGGAACCTTGACAGCCATCAATGAATTGCAGAGTTATTTGAATAATTATCCAGATACGAAATTCAAGGAAGAGTGTTCGAATATGATTAAGGAGTTGCGCCGTAAATTGGAGCGCAAGGCTTATGAGAAAGCTAAGTTGTATCACAAAACGTCCCCGTTTAATATTGCTTCTTTGAAGTCTTCGGTGATTGAGATTACTAATTTCCAACGCGATTTTCCGGACTCGGATTACAATGAGGAAATGGCTTACCTGAAGGTATTGGCTCAATTCGATTTGGCAAATAGCACGATCGAGTCAAAACAAAAAGAGCGATATTCGGATGCATCTAAATTCTATTTAGAACTTGTGGATAAATATCCCAACAGTGTCTACCTAAAGGATGCGGAGAAAATGTTTGATAAGAGTAATAAAGAAGTGGAACGTATTGCGAAACTTGAGGCCGAGCAAAAAGCCTTACTCGAGAAAGAGAAGTCGAATACGGGTAAATTGACCACGAGTCCTCAGTAGTATAATTCAGAAAAATAACTTACATTTGCAATCTTAATTTAAAAATCAAAGAGATGTCTAAGATCCAAACCAATCCATCGATCATTACGCGTGATGTAGATAAAATTGCTGCCAAGACAGGTAATACGTATGAGTCTATTTCCATTATTGGACAACGTGCTCGTCAGATTTCAAGCAAGATGAAAGAGGAATTATCAGGTAAATTGTCTGAGTTTGCTTCTTCTGTAGATAATTTAGAGGAGATTTTCGAAAACCGCGAGCAGATCGAAATTTCTAAGTATTATGAGCGTATGCCGAAGCCAAGTGCGATTGCCATCGATGAGTTTTTGGCTGATAAAGTTGATTTCAGATCTCGTACAGAGGGAACAGACGAAAACTAAACTTTTTTCGTTTGATTTCATATGAAATCTCTTCGCATCGTATTATTCGCGATTTTATGTCTCAGTTCTTGGGTGCTAAAAGCCCAAGAACTACAGGCAAGCGTCACCATCAATACCGAGCAATTGCAGCTCGATCAGCAGCGAGGTAGCTCGCAAATTTACACCGAACTTCAGCGTACTCTTCAAGATTTTTTGTCCAACCGCCGTTGGTCGAATGATAACTTCGCACCCGAAGAGAAAATCAAAGTCAATATCAATTTATTGTTGACTAAAGCGAGCTCTCAAGGTGATTTTGAAGCAAATGCACGCATTCAGGTTTTGCGTCCTGTCTTTGGGACCTCCTATGAAACCGTTATCCTCAATATGGTGGATAAAAGTTTCAATTTTAAATATCAATTAGGCAATCCGATTACTTATAATGACAATAGTTTTATTGATAACTTAAGCTCGTTAATGGCCTATTATGCGTATTTGTCATTGGCCTATCATTACGATTCGATGGGATTGCGTGGTGGGGAACTTTTTGTCCAACGATTAAATAACTTAACTAATCTAGCCCAAAATTCAGGAACCGGGTGGGGGAATGTGAATGATATTCGATCCCGTTTTGCCATTTCTGAAAATTTAATGAACCAACAGTTACAGGCGATGCGTGATGTGACTTATACCTATCATCGTTTATATCTAGATACCTTTAAGGATAAACCCGATGAGGCGCGTAAAGGAATCTTGGAATTGTTGACACAGATCCGACAAATCAATCAGATTCGTCCTGGTGCTGCCTGTATTCGCGTTTTCTTTGATGCGAAAGGGGATGAGATTTTTTCGATACTTGATGAGGCTGAGGCGTCTGATCGCCAACAAGCCTTTGCCTACTTAAGTTTGCTTGATCCGATTCGCACGGAAACTTATCGGAAATTAATTCGATAAAATTGTCTTTGGCTTCAATTCAAAAATCATCACCGTTTCTGTTTTGTCTGAAACCTTGAAGCGGTTATCGATGCGATGACCTACGATCCAAGCGACAGAACCTTTGCTCAGCATCAATAGGGTGGATTTTTTCAGGTTTAGTGCTACTTTTTTGTCGGTTAAAAAATCCGAGATTAATTTCTTGGAATTCATTCCCAAGGGACAAAACCAGTCGCCTTCTTGTGTTTTACGAATTTCTAATGGAAACGTCAGGCCGTCTGCGTCTAAGCAGGCAATGTTCGCATCCGTAGGAACTTTGAAATCTTCCGTCCTTTCCTCCACATAGATATGCAATTCTTGGTTGCCCAAATCAATTACCTCATCTTCTTCCTGGACCAAAATTGGCTTATATTCGGATTGATCCTTCGGGCTGATGACCCATTGCTGGCGATCTATATTGAGCGTATACAAGGGTGATTCATAAATTTTCCCCACTTTGTCGCTCGGATGATTGATAATTTGGGTGATTTGATCCCCATTGAAGGCAAGACTTTGCAGCCAACGCTGCTGCATGACTTTTTCTTTGGCGCTCGTTGGATTTAGTTGAACGAATAGATTATTCGCGGTATCATTTGTGATATTCGCCTCCTTCCACATTGCATATTCTTCCTGAATCCATGCCTCGATATCACGAATTCGTTCACTCGTTTGGGCTAAGGTATCCTCGAATGCGGCATTCATTTCCTGGAACTTGGGTACAATTTCATGGCGAATGAAATTACGCTGGTATTTCGTGGATTCATTCGACGAATCTTCCCGCCAAGCCAAATGTTTCTCCACAACAAAATCAAATATTTGTTCTTGATTGGCAAATAACATCGGACGAATCAGGTGTCCATTCTTCAATGGAATTCCATGAAATCCGGCCAATCCGCTTCCACGAGTCATATTAATCAAGACCGTTTCTGCACTATCCATTTGATGGTGTGCCGTAGCGATGTATCGATAGTCGAATTCTTGACGAATCTCTTCGAACCAATTGTAACGCAGTAAACGTGCGGCCATTTGCGTAGAAATTTTCTCTTTTTCCGCGAAGGCTTTCGTGTCAAATACGATGCTGTGGTAGGGAGCTTTTAATGTTTTGGCTAGTTTTTTGACGAATACTTCATCCGCCAAAGATTCCTCTCCGCGCAAACTGAAATTGACATGAGCTATACCAAAATTGAATTTGGCCAAGGAGAAAAGTTTTGCCAAAACCACCGAGTCTATTCCACCGCTTACTGCGATGAGGATTTTGTCGTTCGGTTGAAATAAATTCTCTTTTTGGACAAATTGGATGAAATCTTCCAGCATAAAATTGGTAAATTGCGCGTTCAATTGAAGATGCGAAATTAACGATTCGCAATGAACATGCGGCAAAAATACGGATTATTCCTTTTTTTCTTTTTTCTGCTTCCGAGCTGTTTGCTCGCGCAAAGCCAGTTGGAGGTTATCCGTGCCGACAGCCTCAATGGGATCCAACAAGATTTAATCATGCGTAAGACCTTAATTGGTCATGTTTTTTTGCGCCAAGGAACCACAACCCTTGCTTGTGATCAGGCGGTATTAAACTCAACGACAAATAACGTCGAGGCC
>JBJTMZ010000144.1:0-11540 GCA_046073805.1 Aquirufa sp. | reverse complement strand
AACATCTTTCCCCACTTTGCAGATAAAATGAACCTCTCCACCGAGTCGGGTAGCAGCCACCGCCTGATTCGCGCCTTTCCCTCCCGGATTCATGAAAAAGGTGCCGCCTAATATCGTTTCACCGGGTCTGGGGATGCGTGCAGACTGAATAACCATGTCGGTATTTGAACTGCCAACGACGATAATTTTGGGCATATATGAGCGAATTTGTTTGTCCCTAAATTACAATTTTATATTGATTTAGTATAAAAATGGCTAATTTTCGGGCATGGAAACGAAAAATCGGATTTTATCGCTGGATGTATTTCGGGGAATAACGGTCATGATGATGACGATCGTGAATAATCCTGGGGATTGGGATCATATCTATGCACCTTTTGAGCATGCGGCTTGGAATGGTTGCACACCGACGGACCTTGTGTTCCCTTTTTTCCTTTTTATCGTGGGCGTATCCGTTTCTTTACATGCCGGCCAAATTGTTCCCCCGGGTAAAATACTTTCCAGAACCTTAAGTATACTTTTATTGGGTTGGTTCTTGAGTTTTTTCTCCAAGATTCATGTTGGGGATTTAAGTGGCGGCCCATTGTTGCTTATCCGTTTATTGGCCACGTCCCTGATTGTCGGTTTATTTTTCACGCAATATTCCCGCAAGCTCCTGGTGTCTTTAGTCTTGTTTTTTCTGGCATTATTCTTGGCCTTCGGAGGATTTAAATCCTTTGAGCATGTTCGCTTGCCTGGCGTTTTGCCTCGTATAGCTATTGTTTATGCACTTTTAGCCTCTTTGCAAGGACGGATCTCTTCTCGTGGATTGCTGGCTTTGGCATCTATTTTTCTGGTTTCTTATTGGGCGATGATGAATTACATCGATGTACCCGGTGTGGGCCCTGCGAATCTGCATGAGGGAACAAACCTCGCGGCTTATGTGGATAATTTGTTACTGCCGGGACATTTGTGGTCGGTGACGAATACGTGGGATCCGGAAGGAATTTTAAGTACCATTCCTGCTTTCGCAACGGGTATTTTGGGGATGTTGGCGGGCCTGTATTTCCGCACCCAAACGAGACTTTTGGCGATGGCGGGCCTGGCATGCATCGTTTTGGGAGCTGTTTGGGACCTCAATTTCCCGATTAACAAGGCATTGTGGACGAGTTCTTTTGTGTTGTTCACCGGAGGCTGGGCGATGTTATTGTTGAGCTTTTTGTATTATTTAATCGATGTACTTGGCTACCAAAAATGGACAAAGCCCTTTGTCATTTTTGGGGTTAATCCGATGTTGGTCTTCTTCTTTTCAGGCATTATTCCTCGTGCATTAAACATGTTAGAAATCGAGGGGAAAGGTATTACAGCCTATTTACAAGATGTCCTATTTGCTTCTCGAATTTCGGATCCGTATTTAGCTTCTTTGGCGGGGGCTTTGACGTATTTGATCATTTGGTATCTTATCCTTCGCATTTTTTACCGTCGGGGATTAATTTTCAAAGTATAAACAATCCCGCCCTTTAATCGGTTAGCAAGGTATGAAATGTTACACCCCTTCGGATTTACAGGCGATGGATCGCTATGTGCGGGCCAATTTTGTTAATTGTTTGAGCGGTTTTAAGCCGGCTGCGTTGATCGTATCGCAGGATAAAAATGGCTTGAGTAATGTGGCGCTTTTCAATAACATTGTACACCTCGGAGCGGACCCTGCTTTGATCGGATTTATCAATCGGCCTAGAGAGGCGACACCACATACCTTGGGAAACATCGAATCGACAGGGTTCTACACCATTAATCACATTAATCCATCCCAAATTTCCGCAGCGCATCAGACCAGTGCTAAATATCCTACTGGAGTAAGTGAATTCGAAAAAGTGGAACTGGTCGAGCAGTTTCGTCCCGAATTTTCCATTCCCTTTGTGGAGGGTAGTCCAGCCCAAATCGGCTTGCGATTGGTGGAGATTGTGCCGATTCAGCAAAATGGAACCTTCTTAGTAATTGGCGAATTGCAATGTGCTTTCTTGGAGGAGGCTCATGTTTCAACGGATGGTTTTGTGGATTTAGCGGAGGCAGGTGCGGTCAGTACCTTAGGTTTGCAGGGCTATTACCAACCTAAATTCATACAAAAAGAGGGTTACGCTCGTCCATAAGTGTAGAATTTCCTATTTTTAGGTTTGTTAACCTAAAAATAAGACATGAAAATCGACTTTATTCATCGAATCCAACACATCGGGATCCCCGCTCACGACCTTGAATTGTCCATCCCTTTTTACGAGCGTCTCGGATTTGAGAATGTCATGGAATCTCCCTTTGAATTTGATGGGGGGTATGGGACCTGTGTGATGATGAAGAATCACGAGGTGATTGTCGAATTATACCAAATGCCCGAAAAGCAATTGGCCGAAATCAAAAAACGCTCCAATGGCCATGTGGATCATTTTGCGATTGATGTGGCTGACGTGGATCATGCCTTCGAAACTTTGAAAAAAGCAGGGTTTGAGATTTTGGAAGAGACTCCGACGTTCTTAGCCTTCTGGAAAAATGGCACAAGGTTCTTCAATGTGAAAGGACCGTCTGGGGAGATCATTGAATTTAATCAGATTTTATAATGCGCGCGGCCTATCTTTTGTCGCCAAAAACCATCGCTTTTCGCGAAGAGTCAGCCCCTGTCCCTGGACCCGGGGAATTGCGGATTCGTTTGCAAGAGGTGGGAATTTGTGGTTCCGATGTGCACTATTATGGTGGGCATCGTCCACTACCTGAACCTACGATTATCGGTCATGAGGGCTGGGGTTACGTTGATGCCATTGGTGAGGGAGTTGACCGGGAAATCGGTGAGCGAGTTGTTGTGGATCCTAATGCGCCCTGTGGAAAATGTATTTATTGCCACAGGGGTCAAGCGACCGTTTGTCCGAATAAGCGAACCATTGGCTTAAATGCGCCGGGTTGTTTTGCGGAATATGTCGTATTACCCGCAGAATTTGCGCACGCGCTTCCCGAAAATATTTCCAAGGAAGATGCCGTGACGATTGAACCTACCGCAGTTGCCTACCATGCCTTGAAAATGGCGAATGTACAGCCGGGAGATGCGATTTATGTTTTGGGTCTGGGTGCGATTGGCATGTTGATTACGCATTTGGGGGTCCAACGAGGTCTACGGGTTTTTGCAGGTGATTTAAATCCGATTTTATTGGAAAAGGCCTATGCCTTTGGAGCTGAAAAAGGTGATTGGAAGCATGAGGACATCCGTGTCATTTTTGAATGCACGGGTTCCGCTGCTGCTACTACCCAGTTATGCACTGATGCCCCTCGTGGATCCAAAATCATTCTACTTGGGTTGTCGGAAAAACCAGCAAGTTTCACACCACTCGATTTAGTCCGTCGGGGAATTTCCATCGAAGGATCCTTGATTTATGATCATCCGGAGGATTTCCAGTCGGTGATTCGAATGATATCTGAAGGCCAAATTCAACCCGGAAAAATTATTTCTACCTACCTACCATTAGCCGAAGTGCAAGCTGGTTTAGAAGCTGCTTCACAGGGTCATGCAGGTAAAATTGTCATCCAAATCGCATGAAAAATTCAATGTCTTGGCTTCAGATAGGAGTCGTTTCCCTCTGTTTTTTGCTCAATTTCAATGATGGAATTGATGTCCTTTTGGTGTCTTTCACGGGTTCAGAAATCATGAAGGAATTTGCGCTCACCAATGCCGAATTGGGCTATATTTTTAGTGCAGGTTTGGGTGGGATGACCGCTGGATGTTTTTTATTGGCGCCATTTGGCGATCAAATCGGTCGGCGGAAAGTGTTCTTGATTTCCTTATTACTAATCAGTTCAGGAATGTTACTGGCGAACTTCTCGAATACCTATGCTCTCTTATTAGTTTGTCGGGTACTCACAGGATTAGGCATCGGAGGCATCTTACCTAACTTGGCAACCGTTGCCTCCGAATTTTCTACCGACCAAACGCGGGATTTTAATGTAGGGATTGTGCAAGGCGGCTGGCCACTTGGCGCTATCATAACCGGTTTTTACAGCGCTTGGGTGGTGCCTATGTATGGTTGGCGATTTGCCTATTTGTCGGCGGGTCTATTTTCCTTCATGATGCTTGTTGCTGTTTTTTTCGTCTTACCCGAGTCACCGTCCTATCTGAATCGTGATTTAGCTGTTAACAAGAAAAGCTCTTGGCGTGACCTTTTTGTGCCGGAGTTTCGTCAGTCGACGATTTACTTATGGCTCGCGACCTTCTTTGGTTTCATCACGTTGTATACGGTTTTAAGTTGGGTCCCCATCCTCGCCAAACAAACGGGTATGCCCTTTGAGCTCGCGACCTACATTGGAACGGCGATGAATTTAGGAGCATTTTCAGGCGTATTTGTGATGGGTTTATTGATCGGAAGGATTGGCATCAAACGCGTGATTTTGATTTATGTGGTACTCGCCTTTGTTTTGTTGAATCTCTACGGGAATCTGACGCAGGACTTTGTCTTAAAGTTTGCTTTGACCTTTGGGATTGGATTCTTTGTGCAAGGGGGTTTTAATTCGATGTACCCTGCTTCCACGCGGATTTATCCCTCGGAAATTCGCTCGACGGGTGTGGGGCTTGCGATGGGAATGGGTCGCTTCGGAGCGATTTTAGGGCCGAGCTTATTTGGTTTGATGGCCGATGCGGGTGCGAGTATCTCGATGCGTTTCGTATTATTTTCGCTGCCGATTGTCTTGGCGGCCGTGTTTATCAATCGAATTAAATCGGATAACCTATTGTAGAGACGCGATACCTCGCGTCTAAATATGCAAATTCCTGATTTTGGTATCCGTAGACGCGAGGTGTCGCGTCTCTACATTAAGTAGTGTCAATACTTTGTGACCAAGGTCCAACGTCTAAAGTCTAACGTCCAGCGATTAATCCATCAAGGCCTTCCCCTTTGTCTCTGGCAAATAAATCACCCCAACAATCACTGTGAGCGCTGCTAAGGCAATCGGATAAAAGATTCCGGCAAAATTCGAGTGCGTGACGGAACCTAACCAGGTTGCGACAAAAGGTGCGCAACCCCCGAAAATTCCGTTGGCAAAATGATAGGGAACCGACAAAGACGTGTAGCGGATTTTGGTTGGGAATAATTCCACCAAAAATGCGGCGATGGGCCCATAAGCCATTGATGCGAAAGTCACCAAGCAGGTGCAGATGAAGGCTAATTCCACCTTGCCCTTCATCGTTAATTGGTATGCATCATTGACTAAGGTTCCTTCTTGGTCTACGATGTCCGACATCCATGCGAAAAGCGGATAATAGAAAATGGCTGCTAACGCCATGCCGCCCAACATGATTTTTTTCCGACCCACGCGATCCGAGAGACTTCCGAATACGACAAACAAAGGAGTTCCTACGACAAGCGAGGCAGCGATAATCAGGTTGGTGGTCGTGAAATCAACTTTTAAAATCTTGTTAATAAAGATCTGTGCATAAAACTGTCCAGTATGCCAAACGACTCCTTGGCCTACAATCGCTCCAAACATCGCAATTAACATCAAACGGCGATTAGCCTGCGTTGAAAAGGCTTCTTTCAACGGATTTTCGGATAGTCGGCCCTCCTTTTTCAGCTTCGCAAAAAGCGGGGATTCGTGCATGTTCCGTCGAATGAAATAAGACACGATGACTAAAATTCCGGAAAGGGCAAAAGGTACTCGCCAGCCCCAATCTTTGAAAGCGGCTTCACCAATGACGTTTTGGCAAACCAAAACCACAACAATCGAAACGAAAAAACCGAGCGTGGCTGTCGTTTGAATGTAAGCCGTGTATTTACCACGTTGGGCATCCGGCGCATATTCCGCTACATAGGTTGCGGCACCGCCGTATTCTCCACCGAGGGCGAGTCCTTGAACAATGCGAAGTAAAAGTAAAATGGCCGGGGCAATTAGACCGATTTCACTGTAGGATGGGATTAATGCGATGGCAAAAGTTGAACCTCCCATCAGGAGTAATGTCAATAAAAATGTGTACTTCCTGCCGATTTTGTCCCCGAGTCTTCCAAAGAGAATCCCACCAAAAGGCCGAGCCACAAATCCCGCTCCAAAGGCTGCTAGTGTCGATAAGAATGCTGCCGTAGGGTCGTCTTTTGGGAAAAATGAGAGGGAAATAATTGCAGATAAACTACCGAAAATGTAAAAGTCATACCATTCAATGACCGTCCCTACGGACGAGGCAATAATGACTTGCCAAAGCTTTTTAACGGGTATTTTATTGTTGTCAAATATCGGACTTACTTCTTCCATGAACGTATTTTTGCGTTTAGGCTGCCGGGGTATATGCACCCGCAGTAGCGCTACAAAAAACAAAAAATTCTACCAAAAATCCTATCGGCTTCCTGATAAACCTATCCAAAAAAATCATAATTTGCTTTTTCTAAACCTATCTACCATGAAGAAAATTTTACTATACCTGGTAACATTTATCAGTTTTCAGGCTATCAGTCAGCAATACACGCCCTCAGAGGCTAATCTCGCTGAACGTCAAGCATTTCAAGATCGCAAATATGGTATGTTCATCCACTGGGGTTTGTCCAGCATGCTGGGCGATGGCGAATGGGTCATGAACAATAAAGGCATTTCGAAAAACGATTACGGTAGATTGATGCCAGCCTTTGATCCGAGCAAATTCAATGCAGATCAATGGGTGAGCATCGCCAAAAATGCCGGCATGAAATACATTATTTTCATTACGCGTCACCACGATAGTTTCTCCAATTGGGATACCAAGCAATCCGACTGGAAAATAACGAATACGCCATTCCACCGGGATGCCCTCAAAGAATTAGCGGAGGCCTGCAAAAAGCAAGACATGAAATTGGGTCTTTACTATTCGACTTTGGATTGGTATCGCGATGATTATCCCTTTGAGACAGGTCGCACCGGCCAAAAGAGTGGCCGCAAAGGCAAAGGAGATTATGCCTCTTATTTGAAATTTATGAAGGCTCAATTGACCGAATTACTGACCAATTACGGCGAGATCCATAACATTTGGTTCGATGGGCATTGGGATCAAACGAATCCAGAAGGTAGCGCGGATCGCAAGGCGCGGATCGACTGGAAATACGATGAAATTTACAGCTTGATTCACCAATTGCAACCAGCTTGTTTGATTGGGAATAACCACCACATGGATCCGATTCCGGGCGAAGATTTCCAAATGTTTGAGCGCGATTTGCCGGGCGAGAATCATTCAGGTTTGAGTTTCCAACAAGCCTCTTCCTTACCTTTGGAGACCTGCGAGACGATCAACGGCGCTTGGGGATATAACATCACGGACCGTCGATTTAAGACGCCGAAGCAAATCATTCATTTGTTGGTAGGTGCCGCTGGTCGCAATGCGAATCTATTATTGAACGTTGGGCCGATGCCAACCGGTGAAATCCAACCTGAGTTTACGGATTCTTTGGCGGTCGCTGGCCGTTGGTTGAAAGGCCATGGCGAGTCGGTCTACGGAACACGCGGTGGTCCCTTGAGTCCGCAAACCTGGGGGGTGACTACGCAGACAGACACGCATGTGTATGTTCACTTGTTGAAGCGCCCACAAGATGAAAGCATCTTTATTCCAGGGACTTATAAAAAAGGAGCCGTGGCGATGTTGGGCGAAACAAATACCTTAAACGGTTTGTTTGAAAAAAACGGCGTCCACATCGATGTGAAGCAGCTTCCTCCGTACCGGATAGATTTGGTTTTAAAGTTAGAAAAAGCCAAATAAATCCTTGAAAAACGAAGATTCTGTTTAAATTTGTGGCTTGTCTGTTTTTGTGAAAAATAGACGACCGACCTGAACAATTTAACAATAAAACTATGCTTAATAGAAGAGATGCTGTCTCGAGAATAGCAATGCTCGTTGGGGGTGTTTTCAGTGCGCCTACCTTGTTTGCTATGGAGGCGAAAAATGCAGGTATTGTCGCGGAGGCGGGTACCTTTGTTTTGACAGATGGCCAACGTAAAATCGTTGCAGCTGTGGCTGAACACATTATTCCAAAAACCACTACGGCAGGAGCCATTGAGGCAGGCGTTCCAGCTTTCATCGAAATGATGTTGAACGATTGCTACAAAAAACCTGAGCACGTGAGCTTCAAGAAAGGGCTTGATAACTTAGCGAAAGCGAAGTTTTTGGATCAATCACACGATGCGCAAGTAGCGATGTTGACACTTTTGGAAGCGGATACGAAAGAATTAATGCGCAGTTATTCAGCAAGTAAAGTGAAAGTAGGCGATAACGTGGACAAGGATATTTTGGAGGGTGCCGGTGGCGTTCCGTTCTGGCGTGTGATGAAGGAGTTGACGCTTTTGGGTTACTACACGTCTGAAAAAGGTATCGAAGGTTCATTCGAATACCACCCGGTTCCAGGAAAGTTTGAGGTTATTTCAAACATGAAACCTGATCAAAAATCATTTGCTTATTAATCCCAAAACCTACGAAAAATGAATCTTAACATAGATGCAATCAAGAGCCAAACATTTGACGCGATCGTCATTGGATCCGGTATTTCAGGTGGTTGGGCTGCCAAAGAATTAACAGAAAAAGGACTGAAAGTAGCTGTGATGGAGCGTGGTCGCGAGATCAAGCACATCGAAGGTTACGAAACAGCAATGAAAAACCCTTGGGAATTCGACCACCGCGGTCGGCCGACTAACATGGCTGCCGAGGAATACTGGGCAGGGATGCGTACGGGCTATACACCGAATGAAGAGCACCGTTATTTATTCGAAAACGATAAACAAAATCCATACATCGAGAAGAAGGGTGGATTTGATTGGATTCGTGCATACCACACAGGAGGTAAATCCTTATTATGGGGTCGTCAAACTTACCGTTGGAACCGTGAGGATTTCCTAGCAAACGAGAAAGAAGGTATCGGAACACCGTGGCCAATTGGCTATGATGATTTGGCCCCTTGGTATTCGTATGTAGAAAAATTTGCAGGTATTTCCGGTCAAGCAGAAGGTTTAGACGTATTGCCAGATTCAGATTTCTTACCTGCCATGCAAATGACGGCGCCAGAGGTTCACTTCAAAAATGCGGTGGATAAGAAATTAGGCCGTCCTGTAACCGTAGGTCGCGTTGCCCACTTAACTAAACCAGGGAAGCAGCATACTGATTTGGGTCGTTCTTCTTGTAACTTCCGTAATAAGTGTATGCGCGGATGTCCTTATGGAGCGTATTTTAGTTCGCTTTCGGCTACGTTACCAGCGGCACAACGTACGGGCCGTTTAACAATGGTACACAATGCCATTGTGGCGGAGATTATCTACGATGAGAAATCGCAAAAGGCTAAAGGTGTTCGTGTCATCGATCAAAATACGCTGGAGTCGAAAGAGTACTTCGCAAAAATCATTTTTGTGAATGCAGGTGCAATCGGTTCTACTTCGATTTTGATGAACTCAAAATCAAGCCGTTACCCAACGGGTTTAGGTAATGATTCCGATCAATTAGGTCGTAACATTATGGACCACCATTTAGGGGTAGGTGCTTCAGCGACCGTTGAAGGATTTGAAAAAGACTACATGTTTGGTAGTCGTCCGAACGGACTTTACATACCACGTTTCCGTAACTGGGGCAAAGACAAGCGTAGCTATACGCGTGGATTTGGTTACCAAGGAGGAGCTAGCCGTGAGGGCTGGGGCCGTGGTGTGGGTCAAGATGGTTTCGGAGCTCAATTCAAAGAGAGCTTGACACATCCGGGCCAATGGACAGTTGGTTTTGGAGGTTTTGGTGAGATTTTACCAGATCCGAATAACCGTTTCACATTGAGCGACCAAAAAGATAAGTGGGGCTTACCTGTTCTTTCATTCGAAGCAAACTTCGGAGAGAACGAGTTGAAAATGCGTCAGGATATGATGAACGATGCGGCTGAAATGTTAGAAGCTGCTGGATTCAAAAACATCAACGCATATAACGGCCAAAACACACACATCGGATTAGGTATCCACGAAATGGGTACCGCTCGTATGGGTACCTCGGTGAAGAACTCAATCGTGAACAAGCACAATCAAGTACATGAAGTGAAAAACGTATTCATGACAGACGGTGCTGCGATGGCTTCTGCCTCTTGTGTGAATCCTTCATTGACTTACATGGCAATGACGGCTCGTGCAGCTGATTTCGCCGTGAATGAATTGAAAAAAGGAAACTTGAAATAGTTTATTCCATTAATAGCGTAAGCCCGAGGCGAAAGTCTCGGGCTTTTTGTTTTCCCAAAAGGAAAATTTATTTCCGATTGTGAAAATTTTGCGCACCAACAAGACAATTTCGACCGAAAAAGTGATAAATCAAGAAATTTATAGGCCAAAGCGTTGCGAATCCTGATACATTTTTAAATATTCAAGCATGAAAAATTCACCTAACCCTAATCATCATGAAAACAAAACACCTCTTTTCAGTCCTCCTGATTAAGTCGCGGCAGTCGAAGCGCATGACCCAACAGCAAGTGGCCTCAGCGGTAGGCGTAAGTCAAAGTGCTTACAATTACTGGGAATCAGGCAAACATTATCCAAACGCACAAAAACTCTACAGTCTAACGCGGGTATTGAGTATCCCGATCGACGAAATGATTGGAACCTAATCCGCCTAAATCCTTGGCGCTTTCTAGCGTCAAGGATTTTTTTTACCTTTAAGCTATGGTCGTAAAACGCATCGGTATTTTTCTTTGGCTCGCTTGGGCATTTTTGGCATGCACGCCTGAAGTTGATCATTCGGCAAAGGTTCAATTTTACCCTTGGGGGAATTACCTAAAGGCTCAAATCGATTCCCTCTCGAAACATCCCCAAAGCGTTCAAAAAACGATCATTCTGGATGGTAAAAAGGAGCAAAAGAATTTGAATTCAATTGATTGGAAACAAGAATGGTCGATGTTCCTACACGCCGATTTAAATTCGCCGGCAGCGGCCTCGAGTTATGAAAACCTTTCGGAAGATGGATTGATTTATTATTCGCTGAAATCGGGTGAAAAACTTCCTGTTAAAAAGCTAATCATTCACTTGGATGCGCTGGAGAGGCCTTCCAAGGTCGAAATCGTCATCGAAGAAAAGAATTTTCTCTTTGAATCCCAGAAAAAACTTCACATGAATTTCTCGGGAGGTAAAGTGCAGACCTATTCGATTGACGGTGTACAACAGATGCGTTGGATGTCGCCGACAAAATTTCAGTTGATGGGTATTTTACTCCCCAAATAAGCCGCTCGACAAATAACGATCCCCTCGGTCGCAAATAATGCATACGATGAGTCCTTCCTCGATTTCATGAGCTAAACGCACGCTCGCTGTCACGGATCCTCCACTACTCATCCCACCGAATACGCCTTCTATTTTTGCCATTCGGCGCGTCATCTCGGTAGCATCCGCTTCCGAAATATCCATAATGCGATCGACACGATCTGGTTCGTAGATTTTCGGTCGGTAAGCCTCCGGCCAACGGCGTATTCCGTGAATTTTGGAACCCTCAGTCGGCTGACATCCCACAATTTGAGTCGCCGGATTTTGCTCCTTGAGGTACATGGATGTTCCCATGATCGTTCCGGTAGTGCCCA
>JBJTMZ010000143.1:0-3988 GCA_046073805.1 Aquirufa sp. | reverse complement strand
GGTAAAGAGGCGGTATTCCTTTTTGGCTGCGGTGGCTTGGATGAAACAGACCATGGCGGAAACTGGATTGGTCCCTTGCAGATTGGAGTTATCGAAGCATTCGATGCGTTTAGGTAATTGAGTTAAGCGCAAATCGTTTTTCAAGGTGAGCATCACGCGCATTTTGCGGTCGCCACCACTTTCTTCGGCCGCTTTTCGGTCGGCCTTTTCTTTACGGAAGTAGAGAACATTCTTTAAGGACATGTCGAGGAGCTTTTTCTTATCCCCCATTTGAGGGATCGTATTTTTGGCTCCTTTGAATTCGATGGTCATGGGGATGTTGGTGAGAATCTCTTTTGCCTCACTGTGAAATTGGTCGCGCTTCTCCCAGATCATCATGGTCAATAGATCCGCTTCGTCTTCGTTGAGTTTTTTCTTGACCTCCCAAGTTTGGGATTGCAAGATAGTGCCGTTGATGACTTTCATGAAATTGATGTAAGCCAATTGATCGTCGGAGACCATGGTGAAAACATCCACGTCGTGGATGGCGGGATTGACAACGGTGGATTTGGCTTGGAAGTTTTCCAAGAGTTCCCATTTTTCCTTCCATTCCTGAGCTTCTTCAAAGGCTAATCGTGCAGCAGCATTTTGCATGCGTTCGATGAAAAGGCCTTTGGGCTTTTGGTAGTTGCCTTTTAGGATGTTGCTTATTTGGTCGATGTACACGAGGTAATCGGATTCGGATTGCAGGCCTTCACAGGGGCCTTTGCAATTACCGATGTGGTATTCGAGGCAGACTTTGAATTTCCCTTGTTCGATGTTCCCGGGTTTCAGCGCGAGGGAGCAAGTTCGAATGGGATATAATTGGTGAAGCATTTCCAGCAGGCTGTTCATCGCCTTGGGATTTGCGAAGGGGCCAAAGAAGGTTCCTATTTTATGGTCGATGCGCCGCAGGGTAATGAGGCGTGGAAAAGGTTCATGGGTTAGGCAGATAAAAGGATAGGTTTTATCATCGCGCAGGAGGATGTTGTACTTGGGTTGGTACTGCTTGATGAGTGTGTTCTCTAGTAGTAACGCATCAAACTCAGAATGGACGATCGTGAACTCGATCTTTCGAATTTGTTGGACCAGCTTCCGGGTTTTCGTATTGTGGTTTTGGATGCTGGTGAAATAGCTACTGACGCGGTTCTTGAGATTTTTGGCTTTCCCTATATAAATAATGGTATCCGATTCGTCGAAATAGCGATACACCCCGGGTTGTTCGGGGAGTGTGGGCAAGATGCTTTTCGGGTCGAAGTGGGACATGTCTCAAAATTAGGGAATAATATGGAATGTGCTTTTGGATTTTTTGGACAATTGTAAATTTTAGACAAAGCGCAACATTAGGACAGTTTGTAGGATTATTAACCGATTTGGTCGCAGGAATTGTAATCGTTTACATGGGCTTCTATCACAATTTTTCAATTTTCAATGTATGAAAATGATAAAATAGGGGCCCTTAAAATCGTTTTTAAGGAATAAATGACATTTTTGCTTCAAAAAGTGAAAAAATATCAGGGAAATATTTGCAAGAGTTCTTGGCATTATACATATTTGAGAGCTTGGAACAGCATAGAACAGTTGTGATATTGTATGATTCCGATAAAATGAAAGTTTAACCTTTAAACCTATTTATTGTACTATTTAAAGAAGAACTTTTAAACCTATTTTAACTTATAATTTGTAAACCTATTAAATAACTAAAAAAGAAAGGAGACCCATTATTGAATCAAAAACTCGATTAAAACCAATTAAATCTTATTTAGAAAACTAATTAAAACGTATTATGAAAAACAATTTTTACCAAAGTCTTCGAAGCTTCTTATTGCTCGCGATTGTGATGCTAGGGAGTTTTTCGTCATTTGCGCAGGATCGCAAGGTAACAGGTAAGGTTACTGATGCGAACTCTGAAGGAATTCCAGGTGTGAGTGTTGCTGTAAAAGGAACAACGACTGGAGCTACAACAGATGCTAATGGTGCATTCTCGGTTACCGTAAAATCGGGTAACGCTGTCTTGACTATTTCAGCAGTAGGTTACAAAACAAAAACGGTTTCAGTGGGATCTCAATCTTCAGTTTCTGTTTCATTGGATGAAGATGTATCTCAATTGAGCGAGGTAATCGTAACAGGTTACTCAGTAACAAACAAGAAGGAGTCTACAGCGGCAGCTTCGATCGTGAAAGCGGCAGATTTGCAAATTGCACCAACAGGTAACGTGGAGCAGATGTTGCAAGGTCGTGTATCAGGGGTTACCTTGATCACAAACGGTCAGCCAGGAACTAACTCAATCATTCGTGTACGTGGTTTTGGTGCCTTCGGTGGTAACGAGCCATTATATGTAGTGGATGGGGTTCCAGTAGGTTCTACTGATTTCTTATCTCCAGATGATATCGAGTCGACAACTGTATTGAAAGATGCGGCTGCGGCTTCTATCTATGGTGCGCGTGCTGCCAATGGTGTGATCGTTTACACGACTAAGCAAGGTTCACGTGGTAAGAAAGGTTTGAACATTACTTACAATGGTATGTATGGTGCTACAGATCCTAACGTGGATGGTGCTCCTAAAATGTTGACTCCACAAGAGCAAGCTGATTGGACACACGTAGCATACCGTAACAATGCGGCTGCGAACGGAACTGCGGTTTCTTACACGCATCCACAATATGGTTCTTCTGCGCAAGCAGTTATCCCTACTTATTTGCATGCAAATGGTTTGAATGGTGTAAACAATGTTGACTTAGCGGCAATTACAGCTGCACGTGCTTCTAACCCTGAGAACGTTTTCTTAATTAAAGCAAACAAGGCAGGTACAAACTGGTACGATGAGATTACTCGTGTGGGTGCTACTCAACGTCACTCTTTGGGTATCTCTGGTGGAACTGAGTCAGGTCGTTTCTATTTAGGATTATCTGGCCAACAACAAGATGGTATCTTGATCCAAAACGATTTTGCTCGTTATTCAGCACGTTTCAACTCTGAATTTAGCTTGGGTAAAAAAGTAAAAGTAGGTGAGAACTTACAATTTACGTATCGTTCAGTTCGTGGTCAAGCAGGTGGTAACAACGGTTTAGGTGTTGCGGGTGATGAGTCAGTAATCTTATCTGCTTACCGTATGCCAACTGTTATTCCAGTATATGATGAGTTTGGTGCTTTTGCATCGACGAAGGCTGCAGGATTTAACAACCCTCGTAACCCAGTTCGTCAAATTACATTGAACAACTCAAATGACAACAACTACAATGCAAATGCGGTGGGTAATATCTATGTAGATTATGAGCCAATCAAGGATTTGACATTGCGTACTAGTATCGGTGGTCAATACAATGCTGCGGCATACAAGGATTACAACTACCGTTATTTAGGGGATTCTGAGCCAGAGGCATCTAACTCGTTCTCAGAAGGACAATCTTACTCATTTGCTTGGGTAATGACGAATACAGCGAACTACAAGTTCAACTGGAGAAAGCACGGATTCAAAGTGTTAGCTGGTTTAGAGGCATTGAATACAGGATATGGTCGTTCAATCAGAGGTTCAGGTATCAACCCATTCTCAATGGACTTGGATTTCGTAACGATGAATGCGGTTCAATCTCCAGTAGTTAACTCGAACTTATTCTCGGGTGTGAATTTCTATTCAGTTTTCGGTAAGTTAGATTACAACTTCAACGAGAAGTATTACTTCACAGGGGTTGTTCGTCGTGACGGTTCATCTCGTTTCGGTTCTGAGAATCGTTACGGTATCTTCCCAGCATTCTCTGCTGCATGGCGTGTGACTTCAGAAGAATTCATGAAGGATCTTCCTGCAATCACAGATTTGAAAATCCGTGGTGGTTGGGGTACAATGGGTAACTCAAACAACGTAGACCCAGCTAACCAGTACTCTCTATATGCTGCTAACCGTGGTAATTCGTTCTATGCAATCGATGGTCAATCATCAGGAGCAAACGAAGGATACTACCGTTCTCGTATC
>JBJTMZ010000142.1:0-4658 GCA_046073805.1 Aquirufa sp. | reverse complement strand
ACCGCATCGATATCCGGACGGTCTAATAATTCTTTGTAATTACGTGTGGTATACAAATCCTTGCCGTAAAGCTCTTTGGCATTTTCAATACGACCCGTGTATAGGTCGCAAATTCCGGCTAGTTCAACACCCGGAACTTTCAAGGCAGAGGCTAAATCGAAGTGCCCTTGGACACCAAAACCGATAACCCCTAAACGGATTTTATCGCCCACCGAAATCGGTTTTTCGTATTGTAAAATACGCTCTTCCGCTTTTTGCTTCGCGGCAAAAGATTGAAGCGGCGCCGAAGCGGCCACCATACTCGTTGCACCAATTTGTTGCAGGAAGCGTCTGCGGGATGCGGAACTGTTATTTTTCATAGTCGGTTATTTTTTCGAGTTCTAATTTACAAATCTTCTAATGCATATCGCACATAGGCAAACTTTTTCCCATCGGGACTCCAGGAAGGCACGTTGATCGTTCCCTGCCCACCATAAAAGGCCTCCGTCAAATCCTTGATTTGCTTCGTCTTCAAATCCAATAAGCGCAATTTGATTTGTCGGCCAAAAGGATGCGCCTGCACCTGATCCTCCATATACGTAATGACCGTAGCCACTTTATTGTTTGGAGCAATGTGCGCGAACCAATTGGAATAATTATCAAAAGTCATCTGCTCCGGTGCTGATCCATCGGGCTTCATCCGCCAAATCTGCATCATGCCCGTGCGATACGAATTGATGTAAATGTATTTCCCATCTGGGGAATATTCGGGCCCGTCATCTAAACCGTCCGTGCTAGTCAATCGAATTTCTTCACCTCCGTTGGTGGACATCGCGTACACGTCATAATTCCCATTTCGTGCAGCACAATAAACCATGGTCTTGCCATCGGGCGATACGCCATGCCAATAAGATGGGGTTAAGGGAGTTAATTGAAGGGGTATACCTCCTTCTGAGTCTACCTTATAAATAAAAGAGGTATGCTCCTTAATTTCAGCTTTTGCGCTGGAAATATAAAGGGTTTTCCCGTCAAAGCTATATCCATGATCGTTATTTGCCTTCTGCACCGTCCCCGTATTCAATTCCCCCAATTTCTCTCCGTTCGGGCTAATTTTTTCTAATTTGCCGTAAGCATTGATCAACAAAAACTTCCCGTCGCGCGACCAATTGGGCGCCTCGAAATGTCGTTTCTCTTCCAAAATCTTTTCGGATTTACCGGACGCGAGGTCATAGATGTAGAGGGAACTAATGACTTTTTTGCCCGTAGGGACTTGCGCCGAAAGCGAGCTGGCGATAAGGGCCAGGAGCAGAATCTTTTTCATGGTAGGTTTAGTTGTACGTAAGTATAATCAAAAATACCCCATTCCCCTATCCTGCCTGAGCGGAACAACTACTTAAATGCAAATAGCAGCGGAAATACAAAGCTGACAAAAGCCGCCCAAATAGCATAAATCGGCAAAAAGCGCGTCATACTCGCCTCCACATCTTGCAGGTCTGCCTGCTCACGTACCCAGCGGAATAACTGCCGACAAACCCCAAAAAGATTTAATAGAATGAGCGCATTACTCCCTAATACGGCCAGGCGATTTGGCGTAAAACCAAACTCAACTAATCGGAACGAGATCGCAGAGAGTGCCACTGCATTATCGATAAATGCCAAAACAGCCAAGGCCAATAAAAAATAGGATTGTATCCCTCGGTTCGAAAATTTCGTCGTCTCGCTTGTCGAAAAAAGCAATAAAGCCATCACTCCAATTAGCACCCCATTGAAGACCAACAAAAAATCGCGATCATTATACGGGTCTTTGCCCGTGAAGGCAATGGCTCCCAAAAACAACAGAAGCATGAAGGCAACAATGGGCGTAAATATCCGCGCAATCACGGGGGATATCTTATTGACTAAATTGGGGTTTTCGGTGACTAAAAAAGTGGCCAATAGTGGTACGGAAGGCAAAGCCGAAAGAACAAAGTAACGCGTGTAAAACTTCTCAATCGGCATGTCAATCAGGCTAAATAGATTAACTGTCAAGGCCGAAAACAGACCCCCAGCTAATAAAATGACAGCCGACATCACCAGAAGATCTCCATGAAAACGTAAGAATTCAATCCGACCGGTTGACAAATCCGAGCCCGAAGGATATAGGCTCCCCACCAATATCCACAACAAAATGGGCACATGAATGCAGGTCAACACAAGTGTGTCGCTCATAGGTTCTGGAAGGAAATTGAGATACAAAGCTGAGAAAATGAATGCCGCAATCGGAAGCCCCAATTTCGACCAAGAAAAAGCTTGTTGACTCGCGAAATAGATTCCGATGCTCGGGATAACGAAAAAGGACAGATTACGTGGAAAATAAAAATCATGCGAAATCGAAAGCCAATCAGGCAGTTGCATGAACACTCCCGCAAGTCCCGCCAAAACAGCTAATAAAATCCAATCCTTTTTAGACCCCCAAGAAGCAGATTCGGAAGACCCGCCTAATCTTTCATGCCAAACTTGGGCAACGATTTCCGATTGGATTTCCGGATAGAGTTCCTGAAAAGCTTGTGTAAACTGGGCAGGATGTTGGCGATATAGCGCCTCCAATTTTTCCGGATTTGCCAAGTTTTCTTTGATGCGATTTTTCATAGGATCGGTAAATTACAAAGCGAGTCCAAAAATTATTCAAACATTGATTAATCGGTCCATTCGACAGATGAGTGGTAAATTACTACTGTGTTCTTTTCGCCTTCATCGCGCGCGCCTTTTCCTTTGGTACGCCAAAAACCTTCCCCTCCGACGCATCATTTAAAAAGCGATCGATGTAGCCATCGCTTATCGTTTGGTTGTCCTTGTACTTTGATCGCAAAGCGTCCAATTGCTTATGTAAAGTCTTGCGAATGGATGCATAAGCAGGATCGTCATAAACATTTTTCAATTCCAAGGGATCCTTTTCGCGATCGATTAACTCCCACGTATCGGCAGAAAAATAATAATGAATCAACTTATATTTCTTCGTCACGATGGCATAGTGCCGATTCACCATGTGCTCTGCAGGGTATTCATAATAGTGGTAATATACCGCATCGCGGTTCCAGCTCTTACCGAGCATCAGCGGGATTAGGCTTTGGCCTTGCATATCCCTCGGTGCAGGCACACCCGCCGCATCCAAAAAGGTTTGCGCGAAGTCGAGGTTTTGGACCAAGGCGTCCGACTTTTGGCCTGGCTTGATTTTCCCCGGCCAAGAAACCATCAAGGGAGTCTTAAAGGACTCGTCATAGATAAAACGCTTATCGAACCAGCCGTGCTCCCCGAGGTAAAAGCCCTGATCCGAAGTATAAACGATAATCGTATTTTCCATCAAATGATTCGCTTCCAGGTAATCAAGGAGTCGGCCTACATTCTCATCCACCGCCCGAATCGTTCCGAGGTAATCCTGCATATAGCGCTGAAATTTCCAGCGCATCTTATCCTGATCCGTCATACTTGGATAGGCCTTTTTGAACTCCGCATTGATGCGGTCATAAACCTTTTCAAAATTCGCCTTTTGACTGGGATCCAGTCGGCCCATCTCCGCCTTGAACCGTTGCTTATCAAAACCGATTTCCGGAATCTTCAAGGAATCCATGACGGCTGGGTAAATCTTGTTATCGCCGGACCAACTCATGCTAGTCAAAATATTCATCTCCGCCTCCTTAGCCGGTGCTGTTCGTCCCGCATAATCATCAAACAAGGTCTTGGGTTCGGGATAACTTTTCTGGGTCATCTCCTCCAAATGCCGCTCGGCCATCAACCAAGAACGATGCGGAGCTTTGTGCAAATACATCAACATAAAGGGTTTATCCGGCGATCGCTCCTGCTTTAACCAATCCAAGGTCATGTCCGTAATGATATCCGTCACATAGCCTTTGACTTGGATGTTCCCATTGTTTTTCGTGATAAAATCGGGGTTATAATAATTCCCTTGGTCGGGCAAGATTTTAAACTGATCAAATCCCTTCGGACTATTGCCAAAATGCAACTTTCCAAACATAGCCGTTTGGTAGCCATTCGCCTGTAAAATTTGCGGAAAGGTGATGTTAGTTGTATCGAATTTAAAGTGATTATCCACCTTCCCATTCAGGTGCGAATGCTTGCCGGTTAAGATGGTCGCCCGACTCGGCGCGCAGATGGAATTGGTGACAGAAGCATTCGTAAACAGTATTCCTGCTTTAGCAATGCGATCGATGTTGGGGGTAGAAATTAAGCGCTGATCATAGGCCGAGATGGCTTGATAGGCATGATCGTCCGACATGATAAAGATGATGTTGGGTCGCTTCGGACTTTGTGCGAATAGATTAACAGTAAGGCCAATGAGGCCTAAAGTAAGATACTTTTTCATAGTCGGTTTAACAGATGGGATAAAGTACTTAAATTATTCCTACAAACACAATCTCAATTACCTAGATGAGGCAGGACAAGCTGCTTGATTTCAGCAGACAAATGCTTGATCACGTTCCATTTGGCATAGGGGCGGTAAAAGCAAAGACTAACTTCCCGCTCCAATTTGCCGTCGGTGAGCGTAATCACGTGCCCTTTCCGGGATTCCGACAATTGGGATACATACAATTTAGGGAGCACGGTCATGCCCTGAAAATCATCGACTAGGTTCAGGAGCGTATCAAAGGTATTCGACTCAAAATTCAAATTAGTAGGCAAGG
>JBJTMZ010000141.1:0-11432 GCA_046073805.1 Aquirufa sp. | reverse complement strand
GGTTGTTGTTCGCAAGTTGGAAAGCACAGCCTACGAAATCATGAAGTCGGTTCACCCCCACCCAACCATTTCCGAGGCCTTCAAAGGCGCGACGGAAGCGGCCTACGGCGAGGCAGTCGATTTATAAAAAGGAAAGAGGGGCTTTATCGAGCTCCTCTTTTTTTATTGTCCAAAATACGCATCAGTTCCCCCTTCCAGCCAGTCGGCCCCCAGAATCATCGCGGCAGCCTCCGCGGAGCGTCCTCCCCCTTTTCCGCAAACGGTAATGATGGGTTTATTGGTGGGCAATTCATGGATGCGCTTTGCTAAATCTTTCAAGGGGATATGCTTCGCCCAAGGAATATGCCCCTGATCGAATTCCGATTTATTTCGAACATCGAGGACGAAGACTTTGCCATGCTTCAGCAGCGGCTTGAAGTCGGCCTGCGTCATCATTTAATTTCCCGAACTTGAATTTGCTTATACACAACCTTGCTTTTTGGATCGTGTGCTTGAATGGCAATCGTACCCGCTTGAACTTTCCGTGGGTCGCTGCCATTCGTGCGCTCAGCCGGTTCCGTATAATCGATAATGGTTTTGCCGTTGATTTTGGTGGTGATGTGATTTCCTTGCACGATGACGTTTAGGTCAAACCATTCCTCGTCTTTCACGTAGGTTTCCTTGGTGTCCACGATTCCGTAAACGGATGCGGTACGACGCCAGTCGGTATGCGAATTATTCACCTGAATCTCATAGCCTTGTTTAGGCCAGTCGTTTTCTAAGAATTTTGTACAAACATAGAGGCCTGAATTGGCACCGGCATAGGTCTTGACGCGGGCATGTACTTCAAAGTTTTTGGGCGTATAGCCATTGTAAAAGAGGTGACCTCGGTTTCCGTTGACGATGAGCTCTCCGTTTTCAACGCGGAAGGAGGCGGGGTTTTCGCTGATTTTCCAGTTGTTGAGGTCTTGGCCATTGAATAGGTCGATCCATTGGGCGTTTGAGGTGAAGCTCGCGAGGAGCAAGAGAAAGAATAGGTTTTTCATGGGGATAGGTTTAAGATTGTTTTACCGTTAAATAAATTTCAATAGGTATCAAAGGCCTTTGCTTGTAATTTTCAGAAAGATTCAAGATTTAACCTGACTAAATTTAGGAAAAATCAATGTCGAATTGACTGCCTGCCATGAATTTTCTTTAGCAACTCTTAAAGCTAACTAATATGATAAAGCTCAAACACTTTATATACCTCGGGATACTTTGGATGGCCGTCAGTTGTCAAAAGTCCAATGAAGACGTTGTAACTGCAACAGTCATAATCAATGGGGTTAATCAGTCAGAAATGCTCAATTTGATCAATGCTTACCGGGCAAAAGGTTGTACTTGTGGTACTGAAGTCATGCCTCCAGTAGCCAAACTAGCATGGAACGACAAATTAGGATTATCGGCTATCAAGCACACGAAGGACATGGCGGCGAATAACTTCTTCAGCCACACGAGCCAGGATGGTAGAACAGTGGTGGAGCGTATCAATGCAGAGGGATATTCATGGACAATGATTGGCGAAAATATTGCCATGGGACAAACCACTGAAAAGCAAGTAATGGATGGTTGGATTAATTCACCTGGGCATTGCAAGAATATTATGACTGCTGGTTTTAATGAGGTGGGATTTGGAAGAGATAAGAATTACTGGACACAAAATTTTGGTAGGTCTAGGTAATTGTAGCAATTCAACCATTTTTTTATACTCCACAAATTAATTACCGATAGATAAAATAGGACAAAATACCTAGACTATAGCACTAAATTTGGGTATGTTTAACCTGGATTTCCAAGGGAATGTTTATCTAATTCAAGTATGTGCCTTTTTCAAAATCAATTAAATTTTCAACTAAACAACCTGTATTATGCAAAAAATTCGAGCATTTTTCAACTCCATGGAGGAGCGCTTTGTCTTCCCAATCGGAAGGAGAACCTACCAAACATTCGCTTTGTTGGCATTATTATTGCTTGGCGGTGCAGCATTTTGGCTATTAATTAATACCACTCCTACTGGCAAAGACGACGTTGTCGTAAGTAAATCTGAAGTAATTCAAAACCAAATTGACACGACAGCAGCAGTTAGTCAAGAGCCAACAAAAAGTGCTTGTAGCGAAGAATCATATAAGGCATGGGTCGATACGCTTAAAGCCGATTTACCCAAGGAGGAATGGAAAAATTTGGGACAATATATCGATGAAGTGGTGCCCAATGAAAAGTATGATTACTACAGTGAAAACAATACCGAGCCCGAATACATCACGCAGAAAACATTCCAAGCGAATCCGGATGCAGTTCCCAATATGCTGAACAATCTCTACTTGAATCAAGGGATAGACTCTACTGACTATTGCCAAAAAATTGCCATCATGGAGTCCCTACATTACTTAATTTCAAAAACGAGCAATGATTATAAAAGCACAGGATACCGTAATTACTTACAAGTAATCCAATATAATCCTGGCGCTACGAAAGAAGACTTTGTTAATTCATTTGAGTTAGAGGCAGGCATTGAACTTAAAGAAGTTTTCATCGAGGATGATAAAACGCTCGAATTATATTACGACTACTTCAAATTTTATATGACAGAAAAGCCTAGCCAAACTCGAATTGATTTAGCGGTAAATACGTTAAAAAATCACTACAAAGTAGGTCAAGGAAATCGCAAAAAAGACCGCGAAGATTATTTTGAAGTTGCTTCTATCATCATTAAATCAGGATTGACGGATGAGGAATTAACAAGTGCCTTAGATGGATATAACAGTGAAATGGCATTCTATAGTCGGAATGGCCTATTGGCAACCCTTCATAAATACTTGAAGTTATACGAGGAGAAGCTTTCGATGGCATTAGCGAAGCAAGAGGCGGAAAAAGAAAGAAAGTCCCAGCAAAGAATGTATTCGCTTTATGGAATCGCTGCAGCCTTTGCCGCAATTGTTTCCGTGGCCGGAATCTTGTTATTGTTCTCAATTCAGAGTATTTTGAAGCGAAATATTGATAAAGAATAATTATTGATTCCTGATATGCCAAATAACATTCGAAACATTCTCATTATCTCATCGATAGCCTTGATCGCGTTGATCTTTTTTTTCTTGAATAAATCAAAAAAAGACACGTTAGCCAGTTGGCGGACAGACCCTGCCAAAGTGGATATTGCGATTTCGAATAATAAGCACGATGCTGAACCTTTACCTAATGCAACCCCTGAACCTACGACGGAAAATAAAGCGAGCGTAGAGCCAGCTCCTAAAGAAAATACGGTAGCTGAGCCTATCGAAATACAGATTGAGGCATCCAATATCAGTGAACTTGCTGAAAAAATAAAAATGGAAACGGGGGAATTGTTGAGCAACAACCCCTACTTAAGCCCCGCTAATTGTAAATTAGATTTGAAAAACTACAGCTTTTCCTGTGTATTAAGCGAGGGTCAGGAACGTAAAGATTTTCTGAAACTTGGATTATATTTCGGGCCAACCGAAACTGGTTGCGAGAGTTGTCGTACTGTTATGAGCAAAAACCCCGGTTCTGTGGTTTTATCTTCAGGAAAAGGGAATGGCTTAGTAGGCCAAGTGATTGGCTTAAAGTAAATTTTTCTAACAGCAAAGGAGTGGCCAAATAGCCACTCCTTTTTATTTCCAAAAACATCGCTAGTTCAGGGTCAACTGATAAGGGCGATGCTTCGCTAAATAGTCTTCCCACTCTTCCCGACTCCCCCGGAAAACATTTAAATCCGCCCGATGCGTAATCGCCATCAGGTCGGCGTCAATATTGAATTGCCAAAAGGTACAATCCATCATGGCAGGTCGCCAGGCATTGGTAGAGCTTAGCCAAAGTGTGTGATTCCCAAATTCTTCCGCAATAAAGTCACGGTAGCCATCCCCATTCGTGTAAATGATCGGCTTATGATTGCTATGTTTTTTGAGTTCCATCATAAAGGCATGCAAGCGCTTCCTGACCTTCGTATGTTCCACATATCGGTTGCCATGCTGCTCCACATCGATCACCAGCGGAAGCTGCAAGCGGCGGCCGTCTAATTGGCGAATGAAATGCCTCGCCTGCTCCTTGCCATCCACATCAAATCGAAAAAAATGATAGGCTCCCACAGGAATATCGCGTTCGCGGAAGGCCTTGTAATGCAGATCAAAGGTATCATCCACTCGATTATCCCCTTCGCTAACTTTCAGGAACACAAAGTCCAAGGAATCCAAGCCATCGTATAGAACTTTACCGTTCCAATGGGATAAGTCCAGACCGCGAACCTCATAGGATTTGGCGAGTTCCCAAGGGTCACCGGGTTTTACATGGGATTTCCTAATCGGGCGAAAATAATAAACGAGGGCACCTAAAAGGCCTATGAACAGGACGAGTAGAAACATAGCAGTTTTGGGCATATTAATGTTGGGCAAAATGAATCAAAGGCATAAAATCACCATCAGAAGCTTTTAAAATAGCTTGTAAATATATTTTTCGAACATCGCCTTCCGTTTGGGCGCCCCAAGAAAATCGTGGCAAACCAAATTGATATTGCATCAGTAAATCCGCCATGAGCCGGGCATGCCGACCATTTCCATTCGGGAAACAATGAATGGAAACTAATCGAAATTTGAAACGAATCGCAATTTCCACAGGAGAAAATGTTTGATGCGAAATCCAGTAGTGGACCTCTGCCAACAAAACGTTTCACTCGGTCGGAATCGTATACCAGGGCACACCAATGTTTGTTTCTGATTTGCGAAAAGAACCGGCCCATTTCCAAACATGTCCAAACATCCGTTGATGTAATTGGCATATAAATTTCGTCGACAACAAGGATGGAAGCGTGCGCTTTCGCATCAACCAGCGCAAAGCCTCGTTTATATTGGCTTGTTCAAACGCATTTAATTGCGCGTGCGTATTGACCATGGTGATCTTCAAACCGGAAAGCTGGTCGGGATCGATGGGCGTTTGCCCAAATTCCGTTGCATCTAAACTTGCTCCCATAGACTACTTAATTTCTGTTGGCGAATTTCGGAAATTAAGCGTATCAACTCTCGCTCTTGATTTTTTTTATCAGGTACTTGATTTTCCAATAGCATCGCTTGGTGGGACAAGGCCATCAATTCCTTCGCGCGCATTTCAATCCGCGCTTCCATCATGGCTTCCAACGAATTTGCCTGGGGTTTAAAATAATAGACTAATTCCATGTCCATTGCTTGGGCCACTTTTCGCAAACTTCCCAAACTTATCGCCTCAACTTGCTCGCGTTGTTCAAATTTTTTAACGGCGGGTACCGACAAACCGAGTCGGGACGCCAATTGCTGTAAAGTCATTCCGATGGCTGTCCGAGTTGAATGAATCCAGCCCGACGGGATTCGATCTTGACGCTGTCCATTGACAAAGGCATGAATCTGATCATCGAGTTGATGGTAGGAAAGATTTTTCATTTTAACCTATGAGTTAATATTTTTATTACAAATATAAACTTTTAGGTTAAAAATACTATCATTAACATTATTTCGTATGCCCCGTGATAATCAATTGTTTCTTCTTGTTATCAATGGTAATCGTCGCATAACGTCCCATTGCACTTTGGCCAAAAAGCATTCCCGCCTCCCGATTTTCAACAATGGAAGCCATCACATTTTTCAAAACCAAACCTCCAATTTCCACCTTCTTAAGTAAAATTGTTTTCGACTCTTCACTTGCTCCATTCGCCAAATTATACACCTGACTTCCCACGTAATCACGTTCACTCAAATAACCGTTCTTCATCATAAAGTCAACTTCCGTTCGAGATATAGAAATATCTGACGCTCCCGTATCAAACAACATATTTAATGGTAATCCATTGATTTTACTAGCCACTTCGAATGTCCCACCACGTCGACTAGGGGTAAAAGGAATTACATAAGTACCCGTAATTTTGTTGTCATCAGGTCTTATGACAGGTTTATTTATAACCTTCGCTTCGAATTTTGCCTTCCACTGTAATACCAACGACTTAAATGCAGGTAAATTTCGAACGGCATCCAGATCGTCATCCTTAGCTAAATGTTCAAAATCCCGGTATCCTTTTTGGAAGGCTGTATCCAAATAAGCAATAGATTCATTTGGCAATTTCAACAAAGAATAAAGACAGGCGGCATCATAGTAATTACCATCTTCCGGATATTCGGTGAGTATTTTTTTCATCCAAGCTTTGGCTTCCGCCTCTTGGCCTAATTCAGCATAGGCATAATGACGAATATTACTACTTGATGCCACCGAAGTATCCAACTTAATTACTTGTTGGAAATCCAAATTGGCGCGAATCTTGTCATTAAATGATTTTTTATAGGCACGTCCGCGGTATAAATACGTGTAAGCCAAACTGCTATCAAGTTCAATAGCCGTCGTATAATCCGCTAATCCATCGGTATGATTTCCTTGAAACTCATCCTTCACCCAACCCCGTTGCATGTAGTAGTTGGCCGACTCAGGATCCATTTCAATCGCGCGATCAAAGTCGGCAACCGCTAAATCATATTTACCCAATAAGCGATACTCATCCCCTCTTCGTGCAATGTACAAACTCTCGGTAGTGTCTAACTTTATGGCTTCTGTGTAATCCGAAACGGCTTGTTGGTGCAAACCCATTTCTCCATACACCTCTGCTCGCTTCGCAAAATAGTAAGGATGAAGGTCTTCGGAAATAATTTCAAAAATTCGATTAAAATCCTTGAGTGCCTTATCAAAATCCTTCTTCTCCTGATACAGTTGCGACCTCACCAAATAAAATAGATCTTTCTGCGGAAATTCATTGATTAATGTAGAGATCTTCGCAATGGCAAGACTGAAATTCTTCTTCCCAAAAACCAAATAATTAAATCTCAGGCGCGAACTGCGGTCTTCCAACGTCAAAGCCGTATAAGCATCCAGGATAGCCAAATCATACCTTTTGGAAAAAAAATATGCTTGCGAACGATAATCATACGATTGAACATAATTCGGATCTAAGGCAATCATTTTACTGGCCTCCTTGATAATCGCGTCATATTTCTTTTCCTCCAAATAAATATTACATAACAAGGTACGTGCCCCTAAATGCGAGGCATCTAAATCGATCACTTTGAGTAGATCGGCTTTCGCCTTAGCGTTTAAATCCCAAGTGGCGTAACTTGATGCCCGTTCCATGTATACCTCAGGTAAGGCAGGAAAAAGCTGAATGGCCTTGGCGTATGCCGACTCAAATTTCGCTGTATCTGCCAAACGCTGATAAATATCACCCTTTGCAATCCAAGCACGGGCCATGACCGTATCCGTATCCGCAAGATTTGCAATGGCTAAATTAATCTGCCGCAAACCTTCCGCATAAGCATCTTTATTTAATTGAATTTTGGCCAAATAATAATAAGCCTGCCCCTCCTTTGGATGTTTTTGTAATTCCTTATTGAAGAAAGTCACCGCCTCATCGTATTTTTCCTCTTCATAATGATTAATACCCATCTGTAAAAAGTAACTCTGGGACATGCCTGAGAAGCTACAGGCCAACAACAACACAATCAGTATTTTTTTCATTTTTATTTATTTGAAGCAAGGTATAAAATGTCCACAAGGACTTATCCACAATTTATTTAACGGACTATGTGATTCGCCTCTTCCAATGCTCATGACGGAGTTCCCCAATTTTCGCTTGAAAGGTCAGCATGTCCTTTAACTCGGCTTTGCTAATTCTGAACCGATAGACGTCGAAGTAATCATCGGGATCCGAATCCGCACAACAGTAATAATAATACAATCCCAATCCCTCATTAATTCGATCAAAGAGCTCTGAATGTTGCCTAATCCACTTATATTCACATGAAACATTCCAATCCCACATCGCAGAACGTGCATTCGCTGAATCTAATTCAAGAAACAAAGCTGCCTCGCGGGTCCAATCGTAGTTCCATCGAAAATCTTTAAATTCCTCGACAAAATACGTATTATCATACATCGCTGAATGGGCGTCCTTGAACGCAACTACGTCTGAAATCGTCCAAAATTCAGCGGACATACGTCTAGCTATAAATTCTTCCGCGCGGACTAAATACGCTTCCAACTCCGCGTAACGCTCACATAATTCCATGTACCGACAAATAAATCCGTCATTCGCTCCATAGTATCGCATTACCTGATCGGCCCGTCGGGCCAAACCCTCAAAACGATCAATCACCGCCTTTAAATCTGCCATGGAAAAGCGATGCGTCCGCTGCAATTGCATAGATACGTAAGCCTTAGCGCATTCATCCCGCAAGGAAATATAAGCTTCATCCGGTACAAAACCCGGCAATTCATCCAATCCCTCTTGGACATCTAAGGGATTCATCATTCGATCAAAATCTTGCACATTCATACTAATGAAAAACTAACCAATTCGTTTGCTTACTCGTATTTTGCCTCAATCTTCCAATCTTAACAACCTTATTGGATTGACTGAAATAAGCCCCTTCACTCCAGGTCCCCATATCTAAATAAATGGCTTGCTTTGCCCCTAGCGCAATTAAGCCCGACTGGAATTCCTCCCGAAGAATCTGTTCTACATTCTCAACAACTTCAAATCGATCCGAAAAAATCACCAAGGCCCGCCACCAATTCATAGCCTTCGCGTGTGAAATAGAGACTTTTTTTCCATTTAGAACCAACAAGTCTTGTTGGAAAACACTCGTTCCAAACTGTTCCCATTTTCGAAGTCCACCTACCTGCATTTCAGCTTGATTCAAAACCCAAGGTTTCTTATCTCGAATCAAACAAAAACCACTTAATTGAGTACTAATTGTAGGATTAATCACTTTCCCCCATTCAATGGCAGCCCCGGCGATGGACATATCCGGATGGGTAAAGGCAGCCGGCACAACCAAAGATTGTCCCGCATGACAAATCGGTCGTGTCCGCACCCAATATACTTGCTGGTCGACCGGTAAATACCCCGTAAAATGAATTTTCCCAACCTGGTAAGATTTAAGAACAATGGGTCTCGCGGACAGTTGAAAAACACTTATAAACAGACCAACCAAAATCCCTATACAGTTTTGATACATAAAATAATTGAGTAAACGGTTAACGAAAAAATTGGCCCACTTTTGATGACAAGATAAAAATGTTGCGCATAATTTAAACATGAAATAGGGAAGCAATTTCAAAAAAAGAGTGACAAAATCCGGCAACCTACAAGCTTGTAATTTCCGACCAAGCGCTGATTTGTCCCCCAACTTTGTGTCAGTTTTCAACCAAAACAAATAACGACATGAAGAACGAACAAACAAACCCGCAGTCCATGACCCATCGCTTTTACAAGGAGGACGGAACATGGTATATTGATTTACCTGCTTACTTAGAGGCAGGCCTAGGAACCAAAGCAAACTTGATGATGGTCTGTGGAGCGGATACCTTTTTGGATCATTTATCCAACCAAGGAAGCGAGGTGACCGTACACATTGAGACGGCGCCGTATGCCGAGCAAACCTATGCCCTGAAGAAAATCGGGATGGGAAAAGACCAGGAGCAATTGGATGCGGTGGGCCATGCCCCAGTGGATTATGGTGCCTATTACAAGGCGGATCGCAACAATCACCTCTTGTGGTTATGTCCGGTGACGGAATACGTTTTTGGTGGGGGCTACCCGGACAATATCTTCATCCACGTGGTGAATAATGACAAGCCAAAAACCTTTTACCACATCATCGTGGATGAGAGTGGTTCGATGGCCGACTGCCTTCACCAGACCGTGAATGGACTCTATGAGCAGCGTAACAAGATTTTGGAACTGGCTGTCAAATTCCCCGAACAGGACATCCGCGCGGGCCTAACTTTTTTCAGCAGTGCGGTGAATCCCATTTTTGAACATTTATCAGTTCGTGATATGATTGGCCAAACCATGCCGCATTACCGCCCAAATGGAAATACGGCTTTGTTGGACGCCATAGGTAAAACCATTCAAAGCGTGGAGCAACAAATGAAATCCCCGGAGGACTCGGCGGTTATCATCATTTTGACCGACGGATATGAAAATGCCTCTCGAATTTTTACCTTGCAACAAATCCGGGCTATGATTTCAAGCAAGGAGGCGACCGGTCGTTGGACATTTAGCTACTTGGGGGCGACCTTGGATGCCGTAGCGATGGCGGAGCAAATGAACATCAAACGTCAAAATGCGGCGGCTTTTGATAAAGCGGCGATGAACAAGGATGTTTGGAATAAACTCTCTGACTCGATGGATCATTACTTAGATAAAAAACGCCGAGGCGAATCCTTGGATGAACTATACGATAAAAAATAAGCATGAAAGCGACACTATTTCGTGGGGAAGACGTAAGTCTAGAAACCTTTGAGGCCGCCCTGCAGTTGTTACAGGCCATCCCGGGAATGAATGTGTTTGTTGGCCAAGGGGATCCCCTCCCCTTGCCCGACAAACAGGTTTTACCTTGGTCTGTTTTGTTTGAATTATGCCAAATGGCGCGCCGGAAAAACGAAGTAGAAGCAGATAGCTTTGTTTTCGTGCTGACGGAAAAGCCCAATGAAAATAATTTCTTTGGCTATCTGGACCCGCAGCATCCGCATAATGGATTTATCCATGCGGGCGACTGGGAGCGATTTATTCATTGCCCGCCTGAATTACCCGTGGCCTACCACATTTTGGCCTTAATGGTTCAGAAACAAATGGTGCAATCCGAGCGGGAATTGGCGCATATTTTACACGAAGAACCCGTTGGCTGCGTAAATGATTTCTGCCAAAATAAACGGGAGGTAATTCTAAAAATGCGTACGGCAGATATTTGCCCGCACTGCATGGAACCGCTGGCTAAGAAGCTTAGTCCACCAGAAATGAATCATGTTTTTGAACTACTGGAATCCTTGCGGATCAAAATGCTTTTTGCTCAAAATATGCGGCAACACATCGAGCCGAGTCCCTTGGTCGTAACGCCTGAAAACAACCTCGTCATTCCGGCCTATGGAAATTTGGAGATTCGCATGACACCTTTGGAGAAAACCTTATACCTACTTTTCATGCGCCACCCGGAAGGCATTCATTTAACGAGCTTGGTGGAACACAAATCTGAATTACAGGAAATTTATGCCAACATCTCCTCCTTAGGATCTCTAGAAGAAATGCGTCAGTCGATCGATGACATGTGCAATGCGTTACATAATTCAGCATCTGAAAAGTTATCCAAGATTAAAGGGCATTTCGAAAAGGCATTGGGGAAAGAATTAGCGAAGCATTATTACATTCAGGGGAAGCGGGGGGAGCGGAAGAGGATAGGAATGTGAGTCTTCCTCCCCCAGACTAAAGTCTGGGGTTATAAATTTTTATATCCCTAGGCTTCAGCTTTTGGATTAGACGTGAGTATCGCATCGCTACAACATCACACCACAAAGTAATTTTATAACCCTAGGCTTTAGCTCAGGGTTTCTAT
>JBJTMZ010000140.1:0-7273 GCA_046073805.1 Aquirufa sp. | reverse complement strand
ATCAAAAAATCCTGGCGATTGGGGATTTGAAAGCATTCAAAAACGAAAAGATCATCGACGGAAAAGGACACTGCCTGGCACCCGGATTCATCGACTCGCATAGCCATCATTTTGCCGACCTCCAGCGAAACCCGAACGCCCTCTCCACCGCTAGCCAAGGCATCACCACCATCGTGATCGGGCAAGACGGGGAAAGTCTGCCCATGGCTGTTCTCCAACAAAAACTGCAATCCCAACCCGTAGCCGTGCACATCGCCTCCTACACCGGACATACTTCCCTCCGCGAACAAAGCATGGGTGAGAAAAACCTCCTGCGCAGCGCCTCCCAATCCGAGATCGATGCCATGAAAAAACTCCTCGCTCAAGACCTCGCCCAAGGATCCCTCGGTCTCTCCACCGGCCTGGAATACGAAGGTGCCTTCTACTCGACGCGCGATGAGGTACTCCAACTCGCCCATGTCACCGCCGCCGCCCAAGGCCGCTACATAAGCCACATCCGCAGCGAAGACATCACCCTCGCCGATGCCCTCGATGAAATCATACAAATCGGGCGCATCGCCAATATACCTGTGCAAATCTCCCACATTAAATTGGCCAAAAAAGGCGATTGGGGACAAGCGGCCAACATCCTCAAACAGCTCGACCAAGCCCGTCAAGAAGGCGTTCAATTGACAGCAGATATCTACCCCTACAACTTTTGGCACTCCACCCCGCGCATCCTTTTCCCCAAACGCGATTATAAAAATCTCGAAAGCGCGGAATTCGCCACGCAAGAACTCTTTGACCCCAGCGCATCCACCCTCGTTCGCTACGCCCCCAAACCCGAATACGCCGGCAAAACCATTTCCCAAATCGCCCAACTGCGGAACGAAAGCCCCACCCAAAGCCTCATGGCCATCATCGCCCTGTCCGAAGAATTCCGGGAGAAAAACCCCAACTTCACCGGAACCGTTGAAGCTATCACGGGTAAATCCATGTTGGACGCCGACGTCACCACCTTCCTCCAATGGCCGCATGCGAACATTTGCTCCGACGGGAATGCGGGTGCCCATCCACGCGGCTACGGAACCTTCACACGAATTTTGGGCCGCTATGTCCGCGAACAACTAGCGATGACTTTGGCAGAAGCCATTCACAAAATGACCGGACTGACGGCAAAACATTTGGGCATCAAGGACCGAGGAATCATCGCCCCAGGCAAAGTGGCGGACCTCGTGCTTTTTGACCCGAATACCGTGCTGGATCACGCCACCATCCAACAACCCCAAGCCCTCTCTACCGGTATCGAATCCGTGTGGGTGAACGGCGAAATTGTTTATCAAAACCAACAATCCACCGGCAAACGCCCTGGAACTTTACTAAAGCGTACACATGAATAATGCGATTGTCCTGACCAACGGGATTTTAACTCATTCCGATGCCAAAACCGCGCACGGCCTTATCCGAGGAACCGAACGCTTCCACATTCAAGGCGTCGTCGACTCCCCCGAACTCGCGGGACAAGACGCCGGCTTCCTGCTGGACGGCAAACACCGGAACATTCCCATCTTTGGAAATTTAGACGAAGCGCTCGCCACTTGCCCAGATGCGAACTACCTAATCATCGGCATCGCGACTGTGGGTGGTGTGTTGCCGGATAACATGATTGCCATTATCCAACAAGCCATTCGGGCCGGACTATCCATCGTGAACGGCTTACACGACTACCTGAACGAACGTCCGGAAATCAAGGATTTGGCCACAAAACACCAGGTAGAACTGATCGATGTACGCAGACCCAAATCCCGAAAAGACCTGCATTTTTGGTCGGGCGACATATTGAATCTCCCCACACCCATCATCGCCGTCATGGGCATGGCCTGCGCCATGGGCAAACGAACCACGGCGCGCTTGATCAAACAAGCCTGCCAGGCACAAGGACTGAAAGCGGAGATGATTTACACCGGCCAAACCGGTTGGCTCCAAGGTGGAAAATACGGTTTCATCTTCGACTCCACGCTGAACAATTTCGTCTGCGGGGAATTAGAACATGCCATCCTCAGCTGCGCCGCTGCGGCAAAGCCAGACTTACTTTTACTAGAAGGCCAAGCCTCCCTGCGAAATCCTTCAGGCCCCTGCGGTTTGGAATTTTTAATCTCCGGCATGGCGAAACAGGTCATTTTGGTCTTCGCCCCCAAACGCGTGTATTTCGATAATGAGGAGCATTGGGGCAAGATTCCCTCCGTGGAATCCGAGATTGAAATCATTGAAAAACTAGGGTCAAAAGTCATCGCGCTGGCGATGAACACGGAATTGTGTAGCGAAGAAGAGGCTTTGGCCTATCAAACTGAATACCAAACTCGCACGGGGATTCCGGTCTTATTACCAATCCAACAAGGCGTCGATGCAGTCATTCCTGTCCTTAAAAAGCTCCTATGAAAATCGTTGCGGTACGTTCTTTCTTGAAAAAGATGGCGCTGACGAAGGCGTATAGCATTGCAGGTTATACGTTTTCGGATGTGTCACTGGCTTTTTTGGAGATCGAATTAGCCAATGGCGTGATCGGTTTAGGAACCGGAAGTCCGGCGGAGGAGGTCGTTGGAGAAAGCGCAGAAATGAGCGCCGAAAATCTCGCCTCGGAAATTCTGCAAACATTGGTTGGCCAAGATATTGAAGATTTCCAAAAACTCATTGCCAACTTTCGTGTACATTTCGTACACCTACCCGGCACACAGGCGGCGATTGATATCGCCCTGCATGATGCCTATGGGAAATACCGCGGGGTCTCCGTGGTATCGCTGTACGGTCGGAAAATTGACGCGCTGCCTACCTCGGTGACCATCGGGATTATGTCGGTGGCGGAAGCCTTGTCGGAGGCTTTGGCCTACGAAAAACTGGGCTTTAAGATTTTAAAAGTGAAGACGGGCGTTTCCGTGGAGGAAGATATCGAACGATTCCAAAAGATCTACGAACTCGTGGGAAATCGCATGAAGATCCGCGTGGACCCGAATCAGGGCTATACCTTAGCTGAGCTTCAACGCTTTATCGCCGCCTGCCCCCAAGCAGAGTTAATCGAACAACCTTTGCCCGTGGGCCAAGAGGAATCTTTAATTGCCTTGAATTCCCTGAAACTGATGGCCGATGAATCGATAACGGACCCAGATGCCGCATTGCGTTTTGCGGAAAAACCGAGGCCCTTTCAAATCTTCAACATCAAGTTGATGAAAGCCGGAGGCATTCAGGCCGCCTTAGAAATTGCCCAAATCGCCCAGCGTTCCCAAATCGATTTATTCTGGGGCTGCAACGATGAAAGTGTTTTGAGCATTAGCGCTGCCCTACATGCGGCCTATTCGATGCCAAACACGCGCTACCTGGATTTGGATGGCAGTTTTGATTTAGCGGAGGATTTGGTGATTGGCGGATTTCGCGTGCGGGATGGCTATATGGAGATAAAAGAATTGCCAGGTTTTGGTGTAACGCGAGTCGGATGAAATTAAAACCCAAGATCGGCCTACATTCCGCCACGTTTTTAGTGGTCTCGGTCATCATCGGTTCCGGCGTATTTAAAAAAATCGCTCCGATGGCGGAGACGTTGGGATCCCCTTTTTTGGTGGTGGCTTGTTGGGTCATCGCCGGCCTCATCAGCCTTTTTGGTGCTTTATCCACGGCGGAATTAGTCAGTTTATTCCCAAATTCCGGCGGAGAATATCATTATTTCCAAAAGATTTACGGGCGCTTCTTCGCCTTTTTATATGGCTGGGCCAGTTTTGCGGTAATCAAAACGGCGGCAATTTCGGCTTTGGCCTACATCTTCGCACAGTCGGTGAATAGCTTCATCCCACTCCCGGGCCCATACGGCATTCAAGTCCTGGCAGCTGTGCTGGTTATTCTGTTGACTTTGCTGAATTACCGGGGCGTGGCCAATGCGGAACGCTTAAGCCGGTGGCTGACTTACGGCATGCTGGTCGGGATTTTCGGTTTAGTTAGCTGGGGATTTACCTCGCCTGTGGGTTCGGTGTCAAATTATCATGCCACCTCCACGCTATCCGGTTGGGCGCTCATCAAGGCGATGATGGTGGCGAGTTTGGGGGCATTTTGGGGTTATGAGGGATGGAACAACATTGGGTTTATCGGCGAGGAAGTGGAGCAGCCACGTCGGAATTTGCCCCGTTCCTTGGCCTTGGGAACGGGGATCGTCATCCTATCCTATGTGGCCTTGAACGCCGTTTTTGTTTTTGTGTTACCCCTCTCGGATTTTGTAGCGATGGCTTCGCATCCCAACCAAATTGCGGCGGTCGAGGTGGCTCGTGCCATCGGCGGACTGGCAGGCGCCTTTCTGGTAGCAGGATTGATTTTGGTGACGACGTTGAATGCAACGAAAAGCACGATACTGATGTCGGCGAGAATCTTATACGCCATGGCGCGTGACCGGATGTTCTTACGGGTGGCGGAGGCGGTGCACGCGCGACATAACACGCCGCATGTGGCGCTGGTGATTCAAGGATTTTGGGCGGTGGTCTTGATTTTTTCTGAATCATTTGACCAACTGACGGATATGTTGGTCTTCGCCTCATTTCTCTTCTACGGCGCATCGGCGCTGGGTGTGATCATTATGCGCTTTCGCGCGCCGGAATTGCCGCGGGAGTACCGGGTTTGGGGCTATCCCGTGGTGCCTTTGATCTTTGTATTTTTCTGCGGGGCCTTGTTTGTGATGACGATCATCAACCAACCGCGTGAGGCTTGCTTCGGATTGGGCTTGATTGCGAGCGGGGTGCCGGTGTATTTTTGGTTGAGGAAATCAGGAAATTGATAATATTTATCAGTTGGGGACATATCCTTTTCATTTCTCCTCTTTACCTTTGAGGTCTTAACCCTGAAACGCATGAATTTCCCAGCATCTTACGAATACCCAAACGCCCCTTACTTTGCGGAGTACTTGCAATTTGACCCCAATGCCAATTTGCTGGAGGTGTTTGAAGATCAAACGAAGCAGATGCTTGCGATCTACGAGGCTTTGACGGAGCAAACGGCGGAATACGCTTACGCGGAGGGCAAATGGTCACTCAAGCAACTCTTGGGACACATGGTGGATTCGGAACGGATATTTGGCTACCGGGCGTTGGCGATTTCACGGGGTGAAATGCAATCGCTGCCGGGGTTTGATGAGAACGAGTACATGGATCAGGCGGGTTATGAGAATCAATCCTTGTCGGCCGTACTAAGCCAATACAAAACCGCACGCGCGGCCACGATTGCCTTGGTGCAGTCCTTTACGCAAACCCAGGGAAATGCGATTGGCTCGGCCAATGGGCATAAAATCTCGGCACGGGCCTTGTCTTGGATGATCGCCGGACATGAAAAACATCATCTTAGCATCATTCAAGCGCGATACTTGCCACATTTTTCTTAAATTAGGACATGCAATTTTACAAATACCAAGGAACCGGAAACGACTTCATCATCATCGATGACCGAAATCGCAGCTTCAAGCTCGATACCCAAGCGATTTCGCAACTCTGCCACCGCCGTTTTGGGATTGGAGCGGATGGGCTGATGCTCCTCCAAGAAGCCGAGGGATACGATTTCCGTATGGTCTATTTTAATTCCGATGGAACCGAGGGAACCATGTGCGGCAACGGCGGCAGATGCCTCGTGCGCTTCGCGTCTGACCTGGGTATCGTGAAAGATCAAGCACACTTTATTGCGGTGGATGGGCCGCATTTGGCTCATATTACACCCGCGACCATCTCCTTGCAGATGCAGGATGTGGCGAATATTGCCCAGCACGACGACGATTATTTCACCAATACCGGCTCGCCGCACGTGGTGCGTTACGTCCAACAAGTGCAATTCACGGATGTGAAGAACATCGGTGCGGCCATTCGTTATTCGGAGGCCTATCAGGGGCAAAATGGAACCAACGTGAATTTTGTCGAGAAGCTCGATCCCCAAAGCCTCTTCGTTCGGACCTACGAGCGCGGTGTGGAGGACGAGACCTATTCCTGTGGCACGGGGGTGACGGCAGCGGCTTTGGTATCCAATGCCACGAAGGGCATGAGCAGCCCCATTCAAATCAAGACATTAGGCGGTGAACTCGCCGTGCAATTCGAGGGAAACCGCACGGAAGGTTACACGCAAATATTTTTAATTGGCCCAGCCAAACACGTTTTTACCGGAGAAATTTAGGATATGACATTTGACGCAACAACCCAAGCAAACATCGACCAATGGTTAAACGGCCCCTACGACGCCGAAACCAAATCCCAAATTCAAGCCCTCATCGCAGCCGGCGAACAAACCGCCCTAACAGATTCCTTCTACAAATCGCTGGAATTCGGAACCGGAGGTATGCGCGGCGAGATGGGTGTGGGTTGTAACCGCATGAACCAATACACGGTAGGTGCGGCGACACAGGGTTTTGCTAATTACCTGAACAAATGTCTTCCAGGACAAAAAATCAAAGTGGCCATCGCGCACGATTCCCGGAATAATTCCCCGGAATTCACGCGCATCGCGGCAAATATCTTCACGGCTAACGGAATCGAAGTTTACCTCTTCCCTGCTTTGCGTCCTACGCCGCAGCTATCCTTCACCGTACGCGAGTTGGGCTGCCAAGCCGGTTTGGTGATCACTGCATCCCACAACCCGAAGGAATACAATGGCTACAAGGCTTATTGGGCGGACGGTTCGCAGGTGGTTGCCCCGCACGACAAAAACATCGTGGCGGAGGTAAATGCCATTTCATCCGTATCTGAAATTAAATTTGAGGGCAATGATGCCTTATTACACCTGTTGGACGAGTCGATCGACGCGGCTTACCTAAAAACCATTCAAGCCAATTGCCGCAAGCCGGAGGTGATCCAGCGTCAAAAGGACTTGAAAATCGTCTTCTCACCGATCCATGGAACGGGCATTACCTTAGTTCCCAAAGCACTGGAATCCTTGGGTTTTGAGGCGGTGACGGTCGTGGAAGAACAAGCGATTCCGAATGGAAATTTCCCAACGGTCGTATATCCGAATCCGGAGGAGAAGGAAGCAATGACATTGGCCTTGAATAAGGCGAAGGCGATTGATGCGGATTTGGTGATTGCAACGGACCCAGATGCGGATCGCGTGGGGGCTGCCGTGAAGAACCAACATGGCGAATGGGTGCTCTTGAATGGGAACCAAATGGCGAGTTTAATCCTGTATTACTTATTGAAGGTCACAGATCTCAAAGGCAATGAATTCGTTGCTAAAACGATTGTCACGCACTGCATCGCCGATCAAATAGCCGTAAGGCTCCTCGCCACCG
>JBJTMZ010000139.1:0-3923 GCA_046073805.1 Aquirufa sp. | reverse complement strand
CCTTGCACCCCGGAATTTTATATCGTTTTACGCCCACATTTACCTTTGCAGGACGGGCAGCATTCGAAACCAGCGGACGCTATGGTATTACCCCCGTTTTCACGAAGGTCTTAAAGAAAAATAAGTTCAGTAATTATTACATCGCAATTCCATTGCCCGTAAGAACAGGTGCCGATAAGCCGATTTCAGCAGCTCTAGCCGTTCAATTAGGCGTTTCTTTCTAATAAAAAAGGCCCTTCTTGCGGAGGGCCTTTTCATTTATTTCGCTGGTGTCAGCACGATATTTCGATACTCGACAGGACCATGATCGCCTTGAAACATGATAGGACCCGGCTCACCTTCATCACTATCCATCGCGCCTCCTGTAACACCCGGAATGTTTTGTTCAACGATCACTTTTTGGCCATTCAAGGTCACAGATACCTTACGTCCCACCAGAGTAATATCATAACTTTGCCATTCACCAGACGGTTTTGCCGCTTGAAATAATGGGTCGATAAATCCATAAATGCCACCTAAATAGATGCTAAATGGCTCTTTACCAAAGCTATCTTCCACCTGCACTTCGTAACGACCACGCAAATAAATACCACTATTACTCGATGGCGGCAAACGGAATTCAATATGTAATTTGAAATCCGTGAATTTTTGTTCTGTGCATAAATTCGCTCCAGAAGCGGGACTTTTTAATACGCCATTCTCCACAATCCATTGATTTTTAGGCCCTAATGCCTTCCAACCCGTTAAATCTTTCTCATTGAATAATTTGATAGGCTTATCCCAAACCGGCTCCGCCGATCTCAACAAGGAAGGTGCACGTACTCCCGTAAATACCATCGACTTGCCATTGGGTTTAACGATCGTCCCCGACAATTTTCCATCTTTCAAGTCCCCCTCAAAACTCATATATACCTCATCTTTTTCCCACTGTGGCGGAATCTTAAACGACACATGCCCATCTTTGAAAAACACTTCCGAAATCGGTCTTGCTGAACCTCCATCTCCCACAAAGCGACCGGTTAAGGTCTTTAAACCGGAATGACGAACCTCTAACCAAGACGGAGCCGTCGAAACACCCCCATTACGATTTTCCATGGAAACATGTAAATCCCAAGCTCCTTCTAAAGGATGATGTTCCTGCGCATAAGCGCTCGAAGCAAAAGCAAACAAAGCAATCAATAATTTTTTCATAGGTCTACGATTTAACCGCCGCCATTTTGGGCGAAATAAAATGAATCAACAACCACGCAAATAAATATGCGCAGCCACAAGCCACAAAGATAACATTATATCCGGCCGACAAAGCCTGGTCTGCCTTGTATGCGTCCAACACAACTCCGATAATGTATGGAAAAATTACCCCGCCCAGCGAACCCGCCAATCCTCCAATCCCCACAACGGAAGAAACCGCATGTTTCGGAAACATATCGGAAACTGTCGTAAATATATTCGCCGACCACGCTTGATGCGCCGATGCCGCAATACTGATTAAAAATACGGCCTGCCAAATGTCCGTCGCCCAACGCGCCCCGATAATCGGCACAGCGCATAACGCAAAAAAGAACATCGAATACTTCCGCGCCTTGTACACCGGCCAACCTTTCTTAATGAAATAGCCCGAAATATAGCCCCCGCCAATGCTGCCTATCGACGTGCAGGTAAATAATATCGCCAAATGTAAACTTGGCTTTTTCAAGTCCAAAGCAAAGGTCGTCGAGAAATATGAGGGCAACCAAAACAAGAAAAACCACCAAATCGGATCCGTAAAGAACTTGCCCACGATGAAAACCCAGGTTTGGCGGTAGCCAAATAATTTTCCCCAAGCTATCGGCGCAACTTCCGTTGCCTCCTCTTCCTCCGACTGAATATGAACCAACTCCTCAGTCGTAACCGACGGATGTTTTGCAGGAATCTCATAAAACACCCACCACAAAATCAACCACACAAATCCGATTCCCCCCGTAATGATAAAGGCCTCTTGCCAACCGTACGCACCTAAAATCCAAGGTACCATGATGGGCGCCACCATGGCTCCGATATTTGCCCCGGAATTAAATATCCCCGTAGCTAATGCTCTTTCTCTTTTCGGAAACCACTCGGCCACCGTCTTAATCGCCGCCGGAAAATTGCCCGCCTCACCTGCTCCTAATGCCGCGCGTGCCGCACCGAAACCAAACGAAGTTTTCGCCAAAGCATGCGCCATCGCCGCAAAGGACCAAATCACAATCGAAATGGCGTAACCCATTTTGGAACCGATCTTATCGATTACCTTTCCGAAGGCTAACAATCCGATCGCATAGGACGCCGTAAAACACATGACAATGAAACTGTAATCGGTCTCCGACCAGTTCAATTCTTTTTCCAGCGTGGGCTTCAATAAGCCGATCACTTGACGATCCAAATAATTAATCGTTGTCGCAAAAAACAAAAGAGCCACTACGACCCAGCGGTAATTTCCTTTCATTAGAATCCGATTGAATTCCCGCCGTCAACCGGGATTGAAACGCCTGTGACATAATTGGCTGCATCGGATGCTAAATAAACCGCAGCCCAACCGATATCCTCCGGCTTCCCGAAATAGCCCATCGGCGTGCGATCCATCGCCTTGTGTTTTCGATCCGGATCTGAATTCATCGCAGTTCTGCTCATCGCCGTTTCGATGAATCCGGGGGCAATCGCATTCACGCGAACGCCTTTGCCCGACCATTCAGAGGCGAGCACACGCACTAGCCCATAAATACCCGTTTTGGAGGAAGCATAGGCCGCGACGCGATCGATTCCGTAGTATGCCGCCATGGAGGAAATCATGATGATAGATCCTTTACCTCGCTCCAACATATGTTTCCCTACTTCCCGTGTTAAGGAGAAAACAGCATTTAAATTCACGTTAATAATATTCGCAAAATCATCATCCGAAACGTCTACTGCCGGGCGTTTCATGTTGATGCCCGCATTGTTCACAAGTATGTCTATTCCTCCATGTTTAGCTACTAACTCTGTAACGAGAGATGAAGTCAAGCTCAAATCGGAAACATCATTCACCGCATAATACGCCCCTAAACCTAAGTTGGCAACTGCCTCTTTCAGCACATCTTCCCGCCGACCCGTGATCACGACCGTCGCGCCAGAGGCCAAAAAACATTTGGCTATATCGAATCCGATTCCGGTTCCGCCGCCCGTGATGAGCGCCACGCGCCCTTGCAATGAAAATGGTTGTTGCATCTTATTTCAGTTGGTATATACGTACAATTTCTTTTATCTCGGCCAAAGTCCGCGCAGGCGTCCCATAGCTTATCGGTAATTTTGAATAGGTTTGAAAGTACAATAAATGGGCATCGCGCCACAAGACCGACTCTCGTTGTTGCGCTGCCAAACGTCCGCGAACATCCGCAAAAATCTCCGGATCCACCTTACCATGCAGCGAATCCCAATCCTTTTGCAAATCCTTCACTTCCTGCAAACCCGTATTCATGCGGTAGCAGAACTCATCCCAAAGCGTCCGCCCAGAAGACAATTTCTCCTGCCAGCCCACATGATGAAACCACAATAAATAATTCAAATCGGTCTTCGCAGGATCCAGCCACTGTTGCGCGACCGCCGGATGGTATAAACTTAGGGCATTACTACCCGATGCTTTTCGGTCAAATCCTAAACCAATAGAATCCGCGCGGTGGTAATAAATCGAGGTCCAATCCGGACGCTGGCTACGCTCGAGCCAAGGCTCTGGACCCCAGTGAATGCTTTGACCCATCACATGATGCAAGCCTAAAGGCGTCGTAAATTTTACATAAGTATCGCGGGATTTCATCAAAATATCCGAAGCCGTTTTCACTGCCTTTTCGTCGCGGGTCAAGGTCTGTTTCACCCACTCATCCGCAATTTTTTCGGAGCTCAACGTATGATCCCAAGCCAAACGACCGAAG
>JBJTMZ010000138.1:0-3098 GCA_046073805.1 Aquirufa sp. | reverse complement strand
AGCACGGCAGATGATCCGATCATTCGAGACAATGCGATAAGCACAAGCAAACTCGCAGATTTGGCCGTGACGGATGCTAAAATTTCATCCATCTCGGGAACGAAAGTGAATGGTAATATTTCCGGCGAGGCCGCCAATGTAACGGGAACCGTAAGTCCAAGCCACGGGGGTACAGGTGTTGCTGGAACCTTGAATGGGTATGTCAAAGCGAATGGTATTTCTGCCATGCAGGGACTTTCCACGATACCCGTCGGGGATGTTTCGGGTGCGGAATCGACTAGCAATAAAAGCAATGACATTGCCTTGGATGCAAGTTCAACGACCAAATACCCGAATGTCAACGCAGTTAAAACCTATGTGGATAACCAGATCGCACAGGGAACGATACCCGATGCCACCACGACAACCTTAGGAAGAATTCGCTTGGGAGGCGATTTAGCCGGTACTGGGACGAGTGCCAACAACCCTGTCCTATCGAATAATAGCGTTACATCCGCTAAAATAGCCGATCTGGCGGTGACCAATGCAAAAATCGTGAGTGTAGAAGGTTCGAAAATCAGCAGTGATGTATCGGTGAATGCAGTAAACATCACCGGAGTAGCTAATGCCTCGCATGGAGGCACCGGTGCCGCGGGTACCTTAACGGGTTATATCAAAGGGAATGGTCTATCTGCCATGACAAGTAGCGCGACCATCCCCATTGGCGATGTGGCGAATGCGGAGAATGTGAATAATAAATCCACGGCTACAGATTTGGGAAATAGTACACCGAGTGACCAACTCTACCCTAGCCAAAAAGCCGTTAAAAGCTATGTGGACGCCATTGCCGTAAGCAGTGTGGGCTCGGCTACGCAAAATGCCTTGAATCTCAAGGAGAATACGGCCAACAAATCCACGGGGGATATTAATGGAAATAGTGTGACATCTTTCCCTACGCAATCGGCCGTGAAAAGTTATGTGGAAAGCAAATTAAGTAGCCAGACAGTCGCATTGGGCAATCTTCAAACCATCAATCCGGACAAGGTCTTGGGAAATTTTGGAGCAAGTTCTGCAGTTCCCTCCGAGATTGCGACCACGGGAACTGGGGCAGTAGTCCGTAACACTGCGGCGACCTTGAGTAATGTTTTGTTAAATGGTAGTATAGGCGGAAATGCTGTTTTATCAACGTCTAATGGGGGCTTAGGAACCGGTAGCCTGACGGCCGGTTATGTGAAAGCAGGGACTCCGTTTTCAACAGTTTCAACGATCCCTGTGGCAGATGTAACGGGTGCGGTCCAAAAAGTAAATGGCTACCTGCCGGATGCCAATGGAAACATTGCATTGCGTTTTGGAACGACCTACACAGGTCTTTATAACAATGGAAACTTTGCTCCGGTCATTAGCACACCGATTAATAGCGATGTGTTTATCGTATCCGGTGATCCAACGGCCACAAATAACGGTCGGGCATTCATCTTCGATGGTACGCGCTGGAACGAAATAACCATGGATCGAGCCTCCCTCGATGCGCAATATGTGAAATTGACGGGATCCACGATGCAAGGGAATTTGGTATTTCCGACAGGCAAGAAAATCCAGCAAGTAGATGCTCCAACGGGCTCAACGGATGTGGCCAACCGAGCGTATGTGGATCAGGCAATCGCCGCGAATACTACATCGGATGCCACCAATGTGGTGTTTGGAAAAATTCGATTAGGAGGAGATTTAGCCGCATCGAGTTCAACAGCAGCAAATCCGATTATTACGAACGGTGCTATAACGAGTGTAAAAATTGCCGATGGGGCTGTCACGGAGGATAAACTTAGCGCTCCAATTTCGGGTGCCAAAGGCGGAACGGGGGTCAATAATACCGGCAAAACTATCACTTTGGGAGGTAATTTAACGACAATTGGATCGAGTAGTTTGACCTTAACCACAACCGCGAATAGCAATGTTACGTTACCTACATCTGGAACCTTAGCAACACTTTCTGAGACTGAATCCTTGACGAATAAAACCATTAATGGCATTCAGTTCACAAGCAACCCTAGCAATTTTACAATGACGGGAGGCAGCCTTACGGCGAGAACCCTCACTGTCGCTGGAACCTCGAGTGTTTCGGGAACCAATACGGGTGACCAAACTATCGTATTATCCGGGGATTTACAGGGTTCCGGAACCGGGAATATTACAGCTACCTTGAATAACACAGGGGTCATCGCCGGAGTTTATGGAGGCAATTCATTAATTCCACAGATCACGGTTGATGCCAAAGGAAGAATCACCCAGGTAACTGAAATCAACTTATCTAATACAACCTTGGCCGGGACCATCCTGAACGACGGTAAATTCCTAGTAGGAAATGGCTCAAACGCCGCCGTAGAACGAAGCCTTTCGGGAGATGTTTCCATGAATAACATTGGCGTAACGAGTATCGGAACCGGGAAAGTCACCAATGGCATGTTGGCGGGCAATATTGATTTGAGTTCTAAAGTCAGCAACGTCTTACCCATCACAAATGGTGGAACAGGCGTCTCAAGCCTTACCAATAACGCGTTGTTAGTCGGCGGAAGCACCCTCGGGTTCCTAGCTCCTGGATCATCTGGTAACATCCTAAGCTCCAACGGGACGCAATGGAGTTCCAACCCAATTTCAAGTTTAGGCGTAGCCACGAGTGTGGGAAGCCCGAATTCGACAGGCACGAGCAATGGGATGACCTTGCTGGCCGGGGAACTAAAATTAAGCCCTGCGGATGGGACCAATCCAGGTATTATCACGACGGGAACGCAGTCCCTCGCCGGCAACAAAACCTTCTTGCAAGATTTGAGCGTTAATCAAATCGTATTAGGAAGCGGTGGAGGAAACTTAGCTTCCAACACCCGAATGGGAAATGCCTCTTTTTCAAACAATAGTACCGGATCAAACAATACGGCAATGGGTTACCAAAGTTTACAAGCAAATACCAGCGGAACCAATAATACCGCTTTGGGCGTAACGGCACTTGCTTTGAATACGACGGGAAATGGAAACACGGCCATAGGAAATGGTGCGGGCGTTGCCACCGGAAATCTGAGCAATACCATTGCAATTGGATCAGGGGCTGTGGTGGCGACGGATAA
>JBJTMZ010000137.1:0-3371 GCA_046073805.1 Aquirufa sp. | reverse complement strand
GGAAAAAATAAGTTTGAATCCCATCTTGCATTCGTTTCAATGGGCGGTTAATAAATTCCACATGGAAAGGGACTTAATTGATGCCTTTTTGTATTCCATGGAAATGGATTTGACGGATCGTGATTATGATCAGGCTACTTACAAGCAATACATATACGGCTCCGCCGAGGTGGTTGGCTTGATGTGCCTACGTGTTTTTTGTGCCGGAGATTTGGCGGAATATGAACGCTTAAAACCAGATGCCTGTGCACTTGGTTCAGCGTTTCAAAAGATCAATTTTTTGCGGGATATCAAGTCGGATTACGAGGATCGCGGTCGGGTATATTTTCCGGGTATTGATTACAACAACTTTACCGAAAGTGAAAAGAAGGAAATAGAGGCCGATATCCAAGCCGATTTTGATGCGGGATTACGGGGTATTGAAAATTTGCCAAAAACGGCTCGCAAAGGTGTTTTATTAGCTTATGAATACTACATTCGTTTGTTCGAAAAAATCAAACAAGTTCCTGTGGAAAGGTTAAAATCGGAGCGTATTCGCGTGCCGGATTGGGAGAAATTGTTTATCTATTTACGTGTTTAACATGGAGTTTTGGACATTGCTTATTTTGTTGGGCGGCATGGCATTCCTATATGCCTCCGTCGGCCATGGTGGAGCATCCGGTTATTTGGCGGTTTTAGCCATCTTCGCTGTTGCTCCTTCAGTAATGAAACAAACAGCACTCGTTCTTAATTTAGGGGTTTCTTTGTTGGCCTTCTATCAATTTTACCGCCAAAAATACTTTCGATTCGAACTTTTCTGGCCATTTGCCTTGACCTCAGTTCCGATGTCTTACCTGGGAGCTCAATTTGTGTTGAGCGACGCGAACTACAAACGAATTTTAGGTATTTGTCTCGTGATAGCCATTGTACGTATGCTCCTAACATTCAAATCAGATGAGCAGCGTGCCGTTTCCTTGCCTTTGGCACTTATTTTTGGCGCTGTGATCGGTTTATTTTCGGGAATGATTGGCATCGGTGGGGGAATATTATTGAGTCCTATTTTGTTATTGATGCGCTGGGCAAGTTTAAAAGAGGCGGCTGCTATTTCGTCGCTATTTATTTTTGTGAATTCGGTGGCTGGTTTATTTGGCTTGAAAAATGGAATTCATGTGGATCAAACTCTTATTTTTTGGATTTCGAGTGCGTTAGTTGGTGGAATGTTTGGAGCCCGTTGGGGTGCGCAAATTGCCTCTAATAAAGCTGTGAAATGGGTATTGGCTTTGGTATTATTGATTGCATCCGTTAAACTTTGGTTTGTTTAATATGGCGAAGAAGAATCAAAATCAGGATACGGGTTTTGGGGATAAGGCCTCCGAAATGGGTGGTCGTATGGTGAACCGAGATGGGTCATTTAATATTCAGCGATTAGGTATTTCTGTGCGGGACCGTGTCAGTAGCTATCATAGCATGTTGACCATGCCGCGCTGGCGCTTTTTGTTGGTCATCTTCATTGCATATTTTCTAATCAATTCATTTTTCACGCTTTTGTATTGGTTGGCTGGGCCGACTGGCCTAGAGGGTGTCGATTCGCCCCAAGGTTTTGAGCACATCAAAGAATTATTCTTTTTTAGTACGCAGACATTTACGACAGTAGGATACGGTCGGGTAAATCCAGTAGGGGAGTTGACCAATTGGATTGCGGCCATTGAATCACTGATTGGTTTCTTGTCTTTCGCTATCGCTGCTGGTTTGTTGTATGGTCGCTTCTCGCGGCCTCGCTCTTTTGTTCGGTTTTCAGAGAAAATGGTTGTCGCGAATTACCGAGGCGGCAAGGCGTTGATGTTTCGTTTGGTGGGTTACAAGGATGATCACTTGTTGACGAATGCCGAAGTGAAAGTTAGCACACGTCTTTTTAGCCCGGGTGGTACTTATCAATTTTATAATTTGGAATTGGAACGTTCGCATGTTGACAGCTTAGTGTTAAACTGGACCGTGGTACACCCCATTAATTCAAATAGTCCTTTTTATGGCTTGACTGATGCGGAAATCAAGAGTTTGCAACCGGAGGTGAGTGTCCTATTGATTGGTTTCGATGAGGTTTATTCGTCCACGGTTATGGCGCGTAATTCGTATGCGTTAAGTGACCTAATTTTCGGGTATCGATTTGTCCCGATGTACTTTAGAGGAAAATCGAATACAAAGCTCGATTTAAGTTTATTGGACAGCATCGAAGCGGAATAAAAGCGAAAAAGCTCAAATACGTTCTGTATTTGAGCTTTTTTTATCAAGTAATTTATAGGGAATATCAGTTTTTTTAGTCGGTTTTCGAGTTGTTTTTTGGAATTTTGCCTAACGCTGCCGGGGTTTCCAACCCCGGCAGCGTTTACCCCCAACCTTAGTTTTTCGAACCGGTGATTGCCCCTGTTTTCTTGGCATTTTGTGCTTCCTGCATCGGATTTTGACCTCCGCCGTAGCTTCGTGGTTGCGCCTTGAACAATTGCACACGTGTCGGTTGCGCGGGTTCACGTGGGTAAGCATTATCATCCGTGTCGATGTCCGCAATTTCATAGTATGGATCAAGCGTCCACTTCACCACCTTCTTGGAAGTCGGGATGATTTTCTTCGCCTGCACATCATTCAATCGCCAAACCTCTGCCGGGAAGCGCAATACCTCCTCGGTGCCATCCTCGTAATTCAACTTCACAATCACTGGCATCGGTAGTCCCCCTTTGTTTTTGAAGTTCACCACATAGAAGTTTTTACCCTCAGAAACCAATTTGCGTTCCTCGTCCGTTAAGCTGCTTAAGTATTCTTGATACTTCTTCTTTTCTGCTTCCGTTGTCGCAAAACGGTCGTAGGTATTGTAGAAATCCGTCAAATCAGGATTTTCTTCCACAACCGTTGATTTAATATCGGTCTTGTTGCGAATATTCGAAATCGTTTGACGTTTCGCATCTGCTGTTGCTTTTTCCGCTGCTTTTTTCGCCACTGGATCTTGGCTATCTACCCCAAACCATTCCACCGTCTCGATCGATTGGTTTACGGGTTCTGTACCGTAGAACCATCCACGCCAGAACCAATCCAAGTCCACACCAGATGCGTCCTCCAAGGTACGGAAGAAATCCGCCGGATATGGTTGCTTGAACGCCCATCTACGCGCATATTCCTTAAATGCGTAATCGAATAACTCACGACCCATCACCGTCTCGCGAAGAATATTCAATGCCGTTGCCGGCTTCGCATACGCGTTGTTTCCGAAGTCCATGATATTCTCCGAATTCGCCATGATCGGAACCTGATTCTTTGAGTCCAAACGCATGTATGGCACGATGTTTTGAGGTTCCCCTCTGCGCGCCGGGAAGTTGCGATCCCATTCTTGTTCCGCTAAATAT
>JBJTMZ010000136.1:0-10740 GCA_046073805.1 Aquirufa sp. | reverse complement strand
ACCCACAGCCACACGCATTAACATGTGCTGAGGACGCTCCGCGATTGCACCATCCAACTTCAATAAGTAGGATTTCTCTAAAGTTTTGAAACCAAAGTAATCGTAACCAAAATCCCGGTCATAGATGATAGCTTCATCTAACTCAACAGCATTCTTCTTAATGATGTCATAAACCTCTTTGGAAAGAAGTGCCGCATTCTGACCTGTCTTGGGATCAATGTAGGTATACAAACGCTTCATCGTCGCAGAAAACGACTTTAATGTGTTTTTATGCAGGTTTGAGATTGCTATACGTGCAGCTAGGGTAGCATAATCTGGGTGCTTCGTTGTCAAAGAAGCCGCCGTCTCTGCTGCTAAATTATCCAATTCAGTCGTCTTCACCCCATCATATAAACCCGAAATAACCTTTCTTGCCACCTCTAAAGGTTGAACAAAAAATGGATCCAAGCTGTAGCACAACTTTTCAATTCGAGCTGTGATTTTGTCAAACTTGACAGATTCGCGACGACCGTCTCTTTTAATTACGTACATGTGTTTCTATAAAATATAAAATTAGAATAATCAATTTGTTGCACCCGAACCTAAAAGCATAAACACCCCCACCTAAGAATTTGTTTTTCTTATTTTTGGTCGACCAATTTATGGCTAAAATCAGTCGGTTGGCGGTTTTGTTTTTTGGCTTTTCGTAGACCGGAAATTGAAGCACTTCCAGCGGCTTGGGCACTATGTAAAATTAGAAAAATTTGAGAGCCCGTGCAAACATTTTTCCAAGCTAAAACAGGTGAAAAAAAATGCATATTTAAAATACACTATGACATTGCGCCATAGGAAAATCCATTGGCCGTATTCCTCTTGGAAAAGTACCATAAAATATTTTTGAAAAATTTTTTGAGGGCTTTTCGGCTTTGATTTTATCAAAAAATATATACGCGTGTGATTTGTATTTATGTAGATAATAATTAATTTTGCAACCCGATTAAATGAAGTCTATTCCCAGAGATTTCTTCTATAATTTAAAACAGACGGCAGGGAATCGTCATTTTACAAAAAGCAATGAAAAAAGATATCCACCCAGAATACAAAGAAGTTGTATTTCACGATTTATCAGCTGATTACAAATTCTTAACTCGTTCTTGCGTTCAGACAACGGAAACGACTGAATTCGAAGGCGCAACTTATCCAGTTTACAAGCTAGAGGTTTCATCTCAATCTCACCCTTTCTACACAGGTAAAAATGTATTGTTAGATACAACGGGTCGCGTAGACAAGTTCAACAAGCGTTACGCAAAGAACTAGTATTCGTTCAAGCATACAAAAAAAGCCTTCGCATGAAATCATGTGAAGGCTTTTTCGTTTATTTGTACTATGTGGAAGACGAACCAACTTCTTAACGACCCTCAAATCAGCCTACAATTAAGGCCTCTGACTTATACCCGGCAGCTTCGGGAGCTATGGTTGGGCCTATCCACCATCGAGGAGAAATGGGCAGCTTTCATCGATGAACTTCCTGCAGACGTCTATCTCCTTGGATCCTTAATACCCGATGCGAAATTGCTCAACGAATTAAAGCAATTAGCACCCAACGAAGCCTTGTACTGGAATGAGCAATGGATAGCATATCGCAGCGATAACGAAGCAAGCATGCCGACAAACAGGAAAGCATTAACGTATCGGCCAATCTTTATCGCCTACCCAGAAGACCTGCTTTCCGCTAATAGCCTCGTACTAAAGACCGAGATAAAACCCAACCATTTCGATTTGAACGATTTGACAAAAAAGGGAAACACCTTCATCGAACCCCAAAATTGCTACATCGATCCAAGTGCTGAAATATTGGGGGCTATCCTAGATGCGAGCCAAGGTCCTATCTACATCGGAGCAAATACCAAAATACAGATCGGCACCCTCATCCAAGGACCTGCCGCAATACTCGATGGAGCCATCACCAATTTAGGCGCCAAGATTAGACCCCATACGACCATCGGCAAAGGATGTAAGGTGGGTGGAGAAATCAGTGCAAGCCTATTTTTTCCCTATTCCAACAAAGCCCATGAAGGATATATTGGAAACTCTGTCATTGGATCTTTTTGCAACTTAGGCGCATTAAGCACGGGTTCCAATGTTCGAAACGACCTGAAATTGGTTTACCTATATGATTATCGAACCCAACAGCCAAGGAATACAGGCCTCAAGTCCTTCGGTGTACTCATGGGAGACTATGTATGTACTGGAATTTTAACGAAGTTCAACACCGGTACGGTTATTGGCAATCATTGCAATATCAGCGGTAGTACTTTTTTACCCAAATACATCCCTTCGCTCACCTGGGGAGAGTTTCCCAATTTCACGAAGTACCTACCCACTAAGGCCGCCGAAAATGCAAAAGCGTGGATTCTATCAAAAAATCAAGAAATCCCCGAAAATCTAACGAGCAACATCGAACAAATTTGGAAAGAGGAGGCAAATGCCCGAAATTAGCCTATTCATTTATTAGGGACACCCAATGCGCTTTCAAGACATCCCCGGATTACCGCAAACCAAGAAACAATTGAGCCAATCTGTTCTCAATGAACACATTGCGCATGCTCAGTTATTTCATGGTCCGAATGGGGGTGCTCAACTCGCCATGGCAATGGCCTTTACTTCCTTTTTGTTTTGCACAAACCGACAAGGGGATGATTCCTGTGGAACCTGCCCGAGTTGCCAAAAAGTCAACAAAGGAATACATCCCGATATCGTCTATTTATTTCCCTCCGTCACAACCAAAAAAGTTAAAGAGGCGGAATCCGATGCATTCCTTCCGGAATGGAGATCGTTCTTAACGACATCCTTATATAGAACCTTACCCGAATGGCTCGGAGCCATGGGTGCAGAGGGAAACAAACAGGGAAATATTCCCGTGGAGGAAACCCGAAAACTTCTCGGGAAAATAAGCTTAAAACCCTTTGAGGCACCCTTTAAAGTTGTCATCATCTTGAACCCTGAATCCCTGAATCTATCCTCCGGAAATGCGCTGTTGAAAACGTTAGAAGAACCCCCAAGTTCTACCCTATTTTTACTCGTTTGCGCAGATGCCCAAAAACTCTTGACGACCATTTTGTCGCGTACCCAACGAATTGCCATTCAATCCGTCGACGAAGCCTCATTAGCCGAATTTCTCGTCAAAGAAACCGGCACCAGCCTGGAAAATGCGCAAAATTTAGCTATCAGCTGCGAAGGAAATATTTCCTGGGCACTCGAAAAAGCGAAGTCGGAAAACCTGAGTACATCTACTTGGTTTGCCGACTGGATGCGTGCCGTTTATCAAAAGAATTTAAGCAAACTGGTGGGCCTATCTGAGCAATTTGACGGCCTCGCCAAAGAGGACCAAAAAAGCCTTTTGGAGTATGCATTGCATATTTTTCGTCAATGTGTCTACCAGATTTCGGATGCTCCGAATTTGATCAAAGCACTCGAAAAAGAGAAGACATTTATCGCCAATTTTTCAAAGACATTAAACCGAAATGCCATCGAAAAAATAAGCGAAAAGGTATCTACCGCGCACTATCATTTAGAGCGAAATGGTCGTGCGAAAATGATACACCTCGATTTATCTTTACAAATTATTCGCATAGCCAATGCCAACAAATAAACCTATCCGAATTGGTACCCGAAATTCCGCATTAGCCATGTGGCAGGCGTGTCATATCGCGGGTTTGTTGGAGACTGCTGGATTTACGACGGAAATTATCGACATCGTAACCATCGGAGACAAAATATTGGATCGGTCACTTTCAAAAATCGGATCGAAAGGAGTATTTACCGAAGAATTAGAGTCTATGCTAAGAAATGGGGAGATTGATATCGCTCAGCATTCCGCGAAAGATTTACCTTCCCGTCTCGCCGCCGATTTGCCACTTATTGCCTTTACCAAGCGCGAAGCCGCACATGACGTGGTGCTCAGTTTAAATTCAGAATTTCGACTAGCCAGTAAAGCCGCCGTTGTGGGGACATCCAGCACACGGAGACGGGCCATGTTGGCGAAAAATTTTCCTCAACATACCCTTGTGGAAATGCGTGGAAACCTACAAACTCGATTGGAAAAACTTAAAAATGGGGACTGTGAAGCGATGATTTTGGCATTTGCCGGTGTTCATCGCATGGGCATGGAATCCTTTATCGTTGAGCATTTGACTATTGATACGTTCACGCCGGCTGTAGGACAAGGTTCGGTCGCAATTCAATGTTCCACGAACTTGGATTCAGATTTACAAAAACAAATTCGCCAAATCTGCAACGACCCTTCCACCGAAGCATGCTTGTTGGCCGAGCGACACCTTTTAGCCCAGTTAGACGGTGGATGTAGCGTTCCAGTCTATGGGCATGCGAAACAGGGTGAAGATGGGATGGAATTAATCGCAGGTGTTCTCGGATTACGAGGAGAAATTGAATTAAAATCAAGCGGAATCGGAAATGACTCAATGGCTCTCGGCACTCAAGTGGCCAATGAATTAATTGCACAAGGGGCCCAAGCATTATTGAAAGATATTAGGAAACAATTAGCATCATGAAAAAAACCATTCTCATCACCGGATCGAATGGCCTATTAGGACAAAAATTAGTGGATCTGCTTTCGAAAGAAGACCATATCCAACTAATCGCTACGGCAAAAGGAGAAAACCGATTACCCAATCAAGAAGGTTATATTTATCAATCCCTTGATATCACTGATAACCAACAGGTGAATGAGGTTTTCGCTACCTACAAACCGCAAATTGTTATTCATACGGCGGCCATGACGAATGTGGATACTTGTGAGAGCGATTTGGAAGGTTGTGAACGTCTTAATGTCAAGGCCGTTGAATATATCGTTCAAGCTTGTGAAAAACAGGGTAGCTTTTTGTGTCACTTATCGACCGACTTTATTTTTGATGGTGCAGATGGACCTTATGATGAAGAGGCGAAGCCAAATCCCATTTCTATTTACGGCGAAAGTAAATTAAAGGCTGAACAAATCATCCAAGCCTCTTCAATTCGTTGGGCAATTGCTCGTACCGTGCTTGTTTTCGGGATTGTTCCTGATATGAGTCGGACCAATATTATCCTCTGGGTAAAAAAATCCCTGGAGGAGGGCAAACACATTAATGTAGTCACGGATCAATTTAGAACGCCTACGCTGGCTGAGGATTTGGCAATAGGCTGTTGGCTCATCGCCCAAAAAGAGGCAGAAGGCATTTTCAATATATCTGGGGAAGAATTATTGACGCCCTATGAAATGGCGATTCAAACAGCTGAATTCTTTCATTTACCTAAAGAATTAATTAAACCAGCTGATTCATCAACCTTTTCACAGCCGGCGAAACGTCCACCGAGAACCGGATTTATCTTGGATAAGGCAAAACGCGTTTTGGGGTATCAGCCTCGAAGTTTCAATGAGGGAATTGCCTTGTTAGCCAAACAAATTCAATAAAAAAGGTCGTCCATGCGGGCGACCTTTTTGTTTATTCAATTTCATCAATGAGTTGATCGAAATCGTCTTGTGTTTGTGGCAGATTTACCGAACTTTCAACCTGCTTGGCGACCTCCTTGTTTTCCTCTTGCAAGGTTTCCCAAAGTAGGTCTTTCAACTCCTGTATGCCGGTATTTGTCACGGAAGAGATAAACACCAAGGGTAAATCCTTGGGTAGGCTTTCGCGCATCTCTTCTTCCATCTCGGGAATGGATAGATCCATTTTAGAAACGACCAAAACACGGCGCTTATGCAATAATTCGGGATTGTATTTCTCTAATTCCCCGACTAAAATCTTGTATTCGTCACCCCAATTTTCGGCATCCGATGGAATGAGAAAACAGAGGATAGAATTACGTTCAATGTGACGCAAAAAGCGTAAACCTAGGCCTTTCCCTTCGGCTGCACCTTCGATAATTCCGGGAATATCGGCAACCACAAAAGATTTGTAATCGCGGTAGGCAACTACGCCTAAATTAGGCACCAAAGTCGTGAAAGGATAATCAGCAATTTCGGGCTTAGCTGCGGAAAGAACGGATAAAAGGGTTGATTTGCCGGCGTTTGGAAAACCGACTAATCCGACATCCGCTAAGACTTTCAATTCCATAATCACCCAACGCTCTAAGCCGGCTTCACCCGGTTGGGCATGACGAGGCGACTGGTTCGTTGATGACTTAAAATGGGTATTTCCTAAACCGCCTCGTCCACCGGGTAACAAAAGTACCTTTTGCCCCTCTTCGGTAACTTCAGCTAAAAATTCATTGGTTTCGGCATCTTTGACAATCGTTCCTAAAGGTACTTCGATGAAAATATCTTCACCCTCCATGCCGGACCGACGTCCTCCTTCACCACCTTTGCCATTTTCAGCAATGATGTGCTTTTGAAATTTCAAATGGAGTAATGTCCAGTGCTGGCTATTCCCAACGATGTATACATGACCTCCCCGACCGCCATCACCGCCATCCGGACCGCCTTTGGGTACGTGTTTTTCTCGTCTAAAGTGAGACGAGCCACTTCCCCCACGTCCTGAACGCAAGTTGATTTTAACGTAATCGATGAAATTTGATGTCATAATGTAGTTAGTCGCTAGTCGCTAGTCACTAGTCTGTATTTAAATGTAATTAGTCCAAAGTCTAAAGTCCTAAGTCTAAAGTCCGAAGTCCGAAGTCAAAAGTATAAAGTCCAAAGTCCAAGGTCTAAAGTCCCCCTCCTACCTCTTATCTCTTACCTCTCAGTTCTTAGTTCTTAGTTCTTAGTTCTTTTCAATAATCGAAACAATCTGCCCAAAAATAGCCTCAATCTCCCCTACTCCATTGATACCGGTAAATTTGCCTTGATTTGCGTAAAAATCAGCCACAGGAGCCGTTTTCTCGGTATATTCTTGCACACGTTTACGAATTAACTCTTCATTTTGGTCATCTGGTCTACCCGAGGTTTTACCTCGTTCTAAAAGACGTTGGGTTAATTCTTCTTGCTCTACCTCTAAAGCAATCATTTGAGAAATACCTACACCATGTTGAGTCAATAACTCATCCAAAGCGGCTGCTTGCGCAACGGTGCGCGGGAAACCATCGAAAATAAATCCGGCAGCTGCCTTATTCTCATTTAACTTATTATCGATCATTCCGATCACCACGGCATCTGGAACTAAAATTCCCTGATCCATCAATTTTTTCGCTTCTAAGCCTAAGGTAGTACCCGCTGCGATTTCAGCACGCAATAAATCACCTGTAGATAAGTGAATTAAGCCATATTTCTCAATCAATTTCGCCGACTGAGTTCCTTTACCCGCACCTGGAGGGCCAAACAAAACCAAGTTTAACATATTCTTTCTGTTATAATAAATGCAAAAGACAAAGGTAAGCAAAGCGAGCTGATTTACCTATGCGTCAAGGGCTAATTGCCTGAATATTAAGTTATCATAACCATTTGGTAAAATCTTCAATTTATTCTAAAAAAAATCATAAAAAAGCATAGCATAGTTGGAAAACTTTCATACATTGTCTTTATTAAAAGTTGGCGAATTGTGTTCGTCAACAATCACTCAAACCTAATCTTTTATGAAAAACAATTTCTACGTTAGCAGAGTGGTCTTTCTGATGGTATTCATGTTAACACTATCATGGGTAGCATTTGGACAGGACCGAAAAGTGACGGGTAGCATCCAAGACGCCAAGGGCGGGGGGATACCCGGTGTTTCTGTTGCCATTAAAGGTACCACAACCGGTACGACAACAGATGGAAATGGAGCTTTCTCCATCAATGTAAAAAGCGGCAATGCCGAATTGGTGATTTCATCAGTTGGCTATGTGACCAAAACCGTTGCCGTAGGTAACCGTTCGTCCATCTCCGTTTCGTTGGATGAGGATGTAAGCCAATTAAGTGAAGTCGTTGTGACGGGTTATTCGTCCCAACGTAAAAAAGACATCACAGGTGCGGTCAGCGTTGTGGGCGCCAAAGAACTGAATGCAGTTCCTGCGGCATCTGTCACTCAAATGTTACAAGGTCGTGCGTCGGGTGTGACAGTTGGTAATGACAACTCACCAGGTGGTGGTACGATGGTTCGTGTTCGTGGATTCGGTTCCATCAACAACAACTCCCCACTTTATGTGATTGACGGTGTTCCAACACAAGGAACCTTGAACCAAATCAACCCAGCAGATATCGAGTCGATGCAGGTATTGAAAGATGCCTCTGCAGCGTCCATCTATGGTGCTCGTGCTGCGAATGGGGTTGTGATCATCACCACAAAACGTGGTTCAGAGGGTGAGCCTAAAATTAACTTTGATATGTACACAGGTACACAAGATGTAGGTAAAACATTGGACTTGTTAAATACGAAGGAATTAGGTCAATACTACTATGAGTCTGAAATTGGAGCAGGTAAGCCTGCGGGAACATCTCCATCAGCACAATATCGTTTAGGCGCAGATGGATCTCAAACAATTGCAGATTATATTTATCCAAACGTGTTTGGTGAGCTTCCTGCGAACTATACTTATACCAATGATATTGCAGATCCAAACTTAGGTAAAACAGCTTTTAACATTACAAAAGCTAATAAGCAAGGGAAGGACTGGCAAAATGAAATTTTTGGACCCGCTAAAATCTCCAACTATCAGTTAAGCGCTACGGGGGGGTCTAAAGGTGGCAAATATGCCATTTCTGCATCTTATTTCAACCAAGACGGTATCTTAAAATACACAGGTTACTCACGTTATTCAGTTCGTGCGAATACCGAATTCAAAAAGGGTAAATTGACCTTTGGCGAAAACTTTACGGTAACGTATGACGAGAAGATTGGTGTTCCATCTGGAAACAACAACGAATCTAACCCAATCATGTTTGCGATTCGTGTTCAACCAATCATCCCTGTTTTTGACATTACGGGTGGTCCTCGTGGACTTGGAGGTACAAACACTTCAGACTTGAATGGTTTCGCTGGTTCAAGAGGTTCTAACTTAGGTAATGCTCCTAACCCATTGGCTCGTCAATGGAGAGAGAAAGATAACCCAACAAAAGGATCTCATATTTTTGGTAATGTTTTTGCGGAAGTAGAACTTATCAAGGATTTGAAGGCACGTACAAGTTTGGGTTTTGAATACAACAACTACAACCAGTCGGTGTATTTGAACCGTGATATCGAAGCTGCTGAGCCGCGCTCATCAAACAGCTTAACTGTTTATAACAACTACGACCGTGCGGTGACTTGGTTTAATACTTTGAACTACAACAAAACATTGGGAGACCATACCGTGAATGTTTTAGTAGGAACGGAATCAGTTTCAACCTATGGATTTGGATTTAACGCGGCTCGTTCAAACTTTGCGTTCGATGATTTATCGTATCGCTATTTGAACAATGGTTCTGCAGCAGGTTTATCAAATGCAGGATCAGGTGCAACGATTACAGCGCTTTTCTCACAATTCGGAAAAGTAAACTATTCGTACAAAGATTTAATCTTGGCTGACTTCACGTTACGTCGTGATGGTTCATCACGTTTCTCGAAAGATTTCCGTTATGGTGTATTCCCTGCATTCTCAGTGGGTGCGCGTTTAACAGAACTTTCATTCATGAAAGATTTGACTTTTATAAACGAATTGAAAGTTCGTGGAGGTTGGGGTAAAACGGGTAACCAGTTAATTCCAAACGTATATAATGCTTACACGCTATATACACCAAACCCGGATAACAACGCTTACGATATTTCAGGTTCAGGTAACTCCATTGCAACGGGTTTTGATATTGCACAATTCGGAAATACCAATGGCCGTTGGGAAACAAATACATCGACCAACGTGGGTATTGATGCAAGTTTCTGGAACAACAAATTGGATGTTAACTTAGACTGGTATACACGTACAACATCGGATATGTTAACGCAGGTACCTATCCCGAAAACAGCGGGTACGGCAACCATTCCTTATGTGAACATTGGAGAGGTTAATAACACTGGTATTGATATCAATGTAACTTACCGTGATCAAATTGGGGATTTACGCTACAGCATTACTGGCCAATATAGCCAATACAAAAACAATGTAGTTAAGTTGAACGATGACCCGAATGCAACCGTATTTGGTTTCTCAACTCGTCTACCAGCTATTTCAGTGACGAAAGCAGGTTTACCAATCGCAAGTTTCTATGGTTACATCGTAGATGGTGTTATCAAGGATGATGCGGAAGCAGCTGCAGCTCCGAAATTTGGAACTTATACGCGTGCGGGTGTTTTCAAATTCCGTGACGTGAATGGTGACGGTGTGATTACGGCTGCAGATAAGACGATCATCGGTAACCCTCACCCGGACTTCACGTATGGTATTAACTTGAATCTTGGTTACAAAAACTGGGATTTAACGGTGTTTGCTCAAGGTGTTCAAGGTAATGAATTATTTAACTACCAAAAATACTGGACAGACTTCAACACGTTCCAAGGTAACCGTTCAAAAGACATGTTATACAATTCTTGGAAGAAACAAGGTGATGTGGCTCTATTGCCTCGCCTGAACTCTCAAGATGGAACGAGTCAGCAAATTTCATCTTACTTCGTAGAAGATGGATCCTACATGCGTATTAAGAATATTCAATTGACATACAACGTGCCAAAAGTATTCTTAAGTAAAGTAAAATTAAGCTCATTACAAGTATATGTTCAAGGTCAAAACTTGTTCACATTCACGAAGTACAAAGGCTTAGATCCAGATGTCAACTTGAGAACTTCAGGTAACGATAACCAAGATATCCACATGGGT
>JBJTMZ010000135.1:0-8535 GCA_046073805.1 Aquirufa sp. | reverse complement strand
AGTTGTTCACCGCCGAAGAATTCTCTTGTAAACGATCCGCACGCATCATGATGATGGATTTGTCTTTCTTCAATGCCACCTCAAAGGCCGCTAAAGTTCCATTTGCATTCGCAAAAGCATCCGCTTGCGTAAATACCTTGTCTAAAGTAGCTTGAGTTGGAGCAATCGCCTTATTGATTGCCGCTAATTTGTAGCTCGTGTTTGATTTGGCATCCGTTACTTTCACAATGTGGTAACCGAATTCTGTTTCAATAACGCCTGGCATTAAACCGGTTCCGTTAAAGCCAAACAAAGCCTTCTCGAATGATTTAACCATCGCACCATTGTTCTTGAAATAGCCTAAATCACCGCCGTTTTGCGCTGTGCCATCCATGCCATTCATTTGTGCCAAAGTCTCAAAGCTTCCGCCTCCTTTGATCTGTGTTAAAATTGCCTCAGCACGTTGCTTTGCTTGTGCCTTCGCTGAATCCGACTTGTTGGCCGGTGCAATCAAAATATGACTCGCACGCATCGTGAATAAGGAATCTTTCTTCACGCCGCCGTACTTGTAAATAGAATAAGTTAAACCCTCCTTGAATGGACCGTAGATACCACCCACTTGGAAAGTTGGCAACATGGTTTTCACTGCTGCTGGAATTTCAGCGTATGGCAATAAATAAGGTGTACGAACATCTGAATTCAACATAGCAAATGCCGAATCATTTGGAGCAACGGCTAAGTCTTTCGCCAATTTCTTGATTTGGTTGTAGAATTCAACGGTATCTTGCTTCGTAGGAATGACTGGGAATGTCGCGTATTGAATCGAACGTGTATTCGTTCCTTTAAATTGATCCTTATGCTTCGCCAAATATTCTTCCAATTGAGCGTCTGTTACCTTAATGGTAGTATCTGGAACTGAAAAGAAGGGAACAAACAAGAAACGCGCATTGAATTTCGCATTTTGTGATTGGTATTCCTTCGCAGCATCAGCTTGTGTTACGTAATTAGATAAACGTAATAAGTTTTCGTATTTCGAACGGATACGATCTTGAGAGATTGATTTCTCAAATGCCGCCCAAGCTTGTTGCTGTTGTGCTGGCATCGTCTTCAAGTTCTTTAAGAATTGAATCACAAAAGTCTTGTCAAATTGACCCGTTTGAGGGTTCGTAAATTGCTGACGTACGGATGGGTGGATGTAATTACCCTGAACCATATCAATCAATTCCTCTTCCGAAACTTTTAATCCCAAGGCATCGAATTCTTTTTTGTAAGCGATATCCAAAATGAATTGGTTCCAAACTTGGTCACGAATAGAGGCAGCCTCTTGCTCTGATGGGCCTTTTCCTGTTTGTGCTGTGTAGTTGGCCGTTGCCTCCTCCACCTTCTTCTGGAAGTCCTGAATCATGATGCTCTCGCCTGCGATTACACCTACTTCCTGTGAGCTTGAACCAAATAAGGACGATTTACCTTGGAAAATATCACTTCCCACGAGAAACAACACTAAACTGATCGCGATAGCCGCTGCCGCAATTCCCGATTTCTCTCTAATTTTTGTAATTAATGCCATTGATACTATTATCTAATTGTTTTGTACGCTTTGTATTCTTTTATTTTCCCGACTTTGTCTTGAACAAAAGAAACGCAAAATAATCACATTTCTAATGAAAAAGCAAGTCTAAGAGAAACTAATCTAGCCTTTTAACACGCTTTTTAAACTTTCTAAGAAACGATCCGCAATTGCCTGGTCGATTGCCAAACTTGGCAACAAACGAAGCGTATGTTTCCCCGCATAACCCATAAAGATATGATGCTGGTGCAGTAAGGCATCCCGAACCGGTCCTACTGCCGCCTCAAGCTCAATTCCAATCATCAGACCGCGTCCGCGAACATCCGTAATTCCCGGAATTCCAACTAATTCTTTTTCGATGTAGGCTCCAATTTTCGTTGCATTCTCCAAGAGTTTTTCCTCTTCGATGATATCCAAGACTACATTCGCTGCCGTGCATGCTAAATGATTTCCTCCAAAGGTTGTTCCCAACAAACCATAACTTGCTTGAATGTGCGGGGCAATTAATACTCCACCAATCGGAAATCCATTGCCCATACCTTTTGCCGTCGTCATCATATCGGGATGAATTCCCGCATATTGATGCGAAAAGAATTTTCCCGAACGACCATAGCCACATTGTACTGAATCCAAAATTAATTGCGCTCCCGTTTCATCACAACGCTGACGCAATGCCTGTAAAAATGGCGTTGACGCCACTTGAATTCCGCCTACACCTTGAATTCCTTCCACAATCACCGCTGCTGTTTCTTCCGTAATCACCTCATTCAATCCTTCGATTTGATTAAATGGATGGAAGGTGACATGAGAAGTATCGTTGATCGGTGCCACAATGCTCGGATTATCCGTCACCGCCACGGCACCCGCCGTACGTCCGTGAAACGCTTTCGTAAATGCTACGACCTTCTTGCGACCCGTGTGAAAAGACGCCAATTTCAGCGCATTTTCATTCGATTCCGCACCTGAATTGGTTAAGAATAATTGATAATCCGGGTAGCCCGAAATACGACCTAATTTTTCTGCCAACTCCTTTTGGCCCGAAATCACGATCGAATTTGAATAAAATCCGATGTTCGATAATTGCTCAGTCATCTTGGATACGTACTTCGGATGCGAATGACCAATCGAGATCACCGCATGTCCGCCATATAAATCCAAATATTCCTGTCCATTCTTATCCCATACCGTACTTCCCTGGGCTTTCACCAGTTCAATGGGGTAGAGTGGGTATACGTCAAATAGTTGCATATGTTATAAGTCGCTAGTCACGAGTCGCTAGTCTTTTTTTTAAGTCCGAAGGTTTTCAGTCCGAAGTCCGAAGGTTTTCAGTCCGAACTCCTTAGTCCAATGTCCGAAGGTATAAATTCTTAACTCTTAACTCTTAGTTCTTAACTCTTAGTTCTCTAAAACCCTATCGCCTTCAAACCCAATCCCGCCGTTTCTGGCCAGCCCAACATCAAATTCATGTTTTGTACGGCCTGACCCGAAGCGCCCTTGATTAAGTTATCAATCACCGAACTAATCAGTAATTGGCCATCATGAACTTCTAAGTGCAAAAAGCATTTGTTCGTATTCACCACCTGCTTCACATCCACGGCTTGTGGACTCACAAAGACAAATGGGGAATTCGCATAATAGTTCTCGTATAATTCAATCGCCTCCTCCTGTGTTCCAGTAAATGCGGTGTACACATTCGCCATAATCCCACGCGAGAAATTTCCGCGGTAAGGAATAAAATTCACTTTTGGTGCCGGGTTTTTAGCGCCCAACACCATTCCGATTTCCGTTAAATGCTGGTGCGTAAAGGCCTTGTAAATGCTGATGTTATTATTTCTCCACGAAAAATGACTCGTCGAAGAAAGCGATTGTCCCGCACCCGTCGAACCCGTTACCGCCGACACATGCACATCCGATGTTAATAATCCCGCTTGTGATAAAGGCAACAACGCTAATTCGATCGAGGTTGCGAAGCAGCCCGGGTTGGCGATTTTAGTGGCCGACTGGATTTTCTCCTTTTGAAATTCCGCCAAACCATACACAAAACCCTCGGACTCATCCCGAAAATCGGTACTTAAATCCACGATTTTGGTATGCCAAGGAATGTCGTTTGCCGCTAGAAATTTCTTCGACTCACCATGTCCTGAACATAAAAATAGTACATCCACCGGACTCAAATCGGCACAAAAACGGGCATTCGTAGAGCCAAGCAAGTCGGTATGCACATCCGAAACCAATTTGCCCGCTTGTGAATTCGACATAATGCATGTCAAATGCACATCCGGGTGATGCACCAATATGCGCAATAATTCGCCACCTGTGTAGCCTGCTGCTCCTACGATTCCAATTTTTGCCATTAGTTCGATTGGTTTACTTTCCGGTGTATCATCGTTTGGTTCGATACGATTTTGGAGAAACCTCTTACATCGTCGCCCGACCAAGCCTTGTTCATCTCGCCATAAGCTCCAAATGCCGACGACATCAAGTCAAATTTCGACTCGATTCCCGTCACTTGGAATTGATAGGGTGATAAGACCACATGTACCGTTCCCGTTACATTGTCTTGCGTATCTGCCAAGAAGGTTTCAAAGTTCCGCATAATCGGATCTAAGAATTGTCCCTCGTGCAATAATGTACCATACATATCACCAATGTTCTGCTTCCAATACAATTGGTGTTTCGTCAATACATGCTTTTCTAATAAATGGTGTGCCTTGATAATAATTAAAGGCGCCGGCGCCTCAAAGCCCACACGGCCTTTAATACCAATGATCGTGTCACCTACGTGGATGTCCCGACCAATCGCATAAGCCCCCGCACGTGCCGTCAATTCGCGAATCGCGTCGACCGCACTTGGGTATTTTTTGCCATCCAGGCCTACTAATTGGCCATATTCGAATTGCAAGGAAATCTTCGATGGTTTCGTCTCGGTCAATTGCGTTGGCCACGCCTCTTCAGGTAAATAGCCGTCTGATGTCAAGGTTTCTTTTCCGCCCACCGACGTCCCCCAAAGACCTTTGTTGATCGAATAAGTTGATTTATGCCATTCCTGCACCACGCCCTTCGACTTCAAAAAATCGATTTCGGCTTCACGGGATAATTGCAAATCACGAATAGGCGTGATGACCTCACATTCAGGAGCCAAGATGCGGAAAACCACGTCGAAACGAACTTGGTCATTTCCTGCACCCGTACTACCATGTGCGATAGCTTTGGCGCCTAATTTTGCGGCGTATTTCGCAACGGCTGTGGCTTGGAAAACACGTTCTGCAGACACCGAAAGGGGATAGGTGTTATTTTTTAACACGTTACCAAAAACCAAATACTTGATGCAATCTTGGTAATATTCTTCGACAACATCTAGTGTCACGTGAGACGTCACACCCAATGAATAGGCTTTCTCCTCGATGGTTTTCAATTCTGCTGGTGAAAATCCACCCGTGTCAACCAAAGCAGAGTGCACTTCCATGCCGCGCTCTTCGGTTAAGTATTTGACACAGAATGACGTATCTAAACCCCCACTAAATGCTAAAATTACTTTCGGCTTGCTCATAATTTATTTGGATTTTCCTTTCTTGTGAAAAGGCATTAATAATTTCTCTTTAATTTTTTTCAATTGGGTGAAGTCGGCAATGTTCTTCAAAAAGATCCACTTCTCATCCGACTCCGGTTTCGGACTTGCCTGATTCGGATCGTAAATCATCCCAGTGCATAAGCAAATCTTACGCTCGGTTCTTGTTAAAATGTCGTAGTTGACGCATGATTGACATCCCTTCCAGAAATTATCGTCAACCGGCAATTCCGAAAAGGTGGTCGGCTCATAGCCCAAATCCGAGTTGATCTTCATCACCGCCAAAGAAGTCGTAATGCCAATAATCTTCGCATCTGGGAAACGAGTCCGTGATAATTCAAAAGCCTTGGATTTGACGGCTTTTGCAACGCCATATTGTCGGTAGCTTGGTTTAACGATCAAACCCGAGTTGGCCACAAACTTTCCGTGCTGCCAGGTTTCGATGTAGCAGAAACCTACAAACTCACCAGTCACATCGTCTGTAGCGATGATAGCTTTGCCTTCCGACATCTTTTCTTGGAGGTATTCGGGCGTACGTTTCGCAATCCCGGTTCCGCGAGCTTTGGCAGATTCTGCCATCTCGTGGCAAATGGATTCCGCTAGGTCAAAATGGGCTTGACTAGCGATTTGAACAGTATATGAATTCATGAATGGAATCAAGTATAAATGAAACAAATAGGTAAATCAATCTTGCAGGGGACTATACCCTGAAGATGAATCTTCGTCGTCGAAGCGAGGAGATGACGTACCCAATTGAATTATTTATCTTCATGTTCTTGATAAACCGCGCGATTAAACACTAATTTTGTCTCGATATAGGGGGCAAATTTCAGTAATTCAGCGGGGAAATCCCAATAATCAACGGATTATTTCATGGAAAATGATAATTCTTTAACAGCGGAAGCATTGATTTATGCCTATACCTCCGGCGTTTTTCCGATGGCCGAGCGGGATGGGACCATCTATTGGTACCGCCCAGATCCCCGAGCCATCATTCCCATTGATACGTATAAACCGGCAAAATCGCTAAAGCCAATTCTGAACCGTGGCCAATTTGAGATTCGAATAGATACGCAATTCGAGGCTGTCATACGGGCTTGTGCCGCTCCTCGCGTATATGAAGAGGAAACGTGGATTTCGGAAGAAATCATTCAGGCCTATGTCGAATTGTTTAACATGGGTTTTGCACACTCGGTGGAAGCTTATGAAGATGGGAAATTGGTGGGTGGTTTGTATGGTGTACACATTGGGTCAGTATTTTTTGGGGAGTCCATGTTTATGTTGGTCTCCAATGCGTCGAAAGTCGCTTTTCATTACCTAATCGAAATTCTTCGGGCCAACGAATTTAATTTGTTGGACACCCAGTTTATGAACGACAATGTGCAGCGCTATGGCGCAATTGAAATTAAGCGTACGGAATATGAAAGACGCTTATCACGGGCATTATTGCGTGCTAGTGAATTTAAATTACCGGTCAAATAGCCTAAATTTCAACATAAAGGCCTAAATTGTATAAATTTTCAGATTATGTCGAAGCCGATTCTCGTGATTAAGTTTGGTTCCTCTTCCATCACCCATACCAATGGGGAGGTGAATGAGCAGACGCTCGAGAAGATTGCGGCGCAGGTGGCTAGTCTCCAACATGATTATTCGATTGTCTTGGTTTCCAGTGGGGCAGTTGCGGCCGGCAAGGCATCCCTAAAACATTACAAGGGTAGTTTATCGGAACGCAAAGCTGCCGCTGCCGTGGGGAATCCATTATTGATTGCTAAATACAACCATTACTTTCAAAAGTATGGCATCTCGATTGCCCAAAGTCTTTGTGAACGTCAACACTTCTCGAAACGGGAGTCCTTCTTGCAATTAAAAGAAACCTATCAAGAACTCTGGCGCAATGACATCATTCCGATCGCGAATGAAAATGACGTGGTGAGTAATGTCGAGTTGAAGTTTTCAGATAACGATGAATTGGCTACATTGATTGCGACGGGATTTGGGGCAGAGAAATTGCTCATCTCAACTTCGGTGGGAGGCTTATTGGATTCGGAAGGTCAAATCATTCGACATGTGGCAGAAATCGATTCATCGATTTTGGGTGTGGTCAATACAGATACTTCAAGTACGGGATTGGGTGGTATGATATCCAAATTGACCTTTACGCGTTTGGCGACTCGAATGGGTATCAAGGTGGTGATTTTTGGATTGGATCAGGCGAATGGTATTTTAGATGCCTTGCATGAAAATATTGGTACGGTATTTGAGGCGCAGGCGGCCACGCTTTCTGCCCGACAAAAATGGTTGGCCTCCGGAAGTGTCATTACGGGGCGTATTGTTTTAGATAAGGGGGCCGTGAAGGCCATTCAAAATCGTAAGAGTTTATTGTCGGTAGGCGTCCTGGAATACATTGGCGAATTCGAAAAAGGGGAGGTTGTTGAAATTCTTGACCCAACGAAAAATTCGGTAGCGATCGCACGTACCCGTTATTCAAAATCTGAACTTATGGCATCAAAGGAGAGTAGGGAGGTGGCGAATGCGGATGATATTGTTGTCTATTAGTCATTGGACATTAGACGTTAGACTTTAGACTATCTAGTAGAGACGCGATACTTCGCGTCTATTCGTCGATAGTTTTTGGACGTAGACTTTAGGAACATATCGCTCATATATCAACAAATTGATAAATTGGGAATAATATCAACTTTAATATTCATATTTATTTGAATTCGCTCTTTCTTTGATCATGAAGAAAAAAGAAAGGAAAGTTGAGGATCTGCTGGTTTGGCAGCAAGCCATTTTGGTTGCGAAATCGATTTATCGCAGTTTTGCTGATTTAACTGATTTTGGTTTTCGTAACCAAATTCAACGCGCATCAATTTCTATTTCCAATAATATTGCTGAAGGATTCTATCGAAAATCAGATCGGGAATTTAAGCGTTTTCTTATGATTGCTTTGGGCTCACTTGGGGAACTTAAATCGATGCTAGTTGTAGCTCTCAATTTAAACTACATTCGCAAGGAGAAACAGATTGAATTAATGAGTCAATTGAATCAAATTGGTAAAATGATTAACTCATTAATCAATTACCTGATAAGTGCTATTGAACGCAATAAATGAAAAAGACGCGAATTTCTTCGCGTCCCTACTTACTTTCACTAACGTCTAACGTCCAATGTCCAACGTCTAACGTCCAATGTCCAACGTCTAACGTCCAACGTCTAACGTCCAATGTCCAACGTCTAACGTCCATCGTCTAACGTCCAACGTCTAACGTCCATCGTCTAACCTACCACCACCGCTCTCCCGCTCTCCACATCCGCTTCCACAGCCTTGTATTTAACGTTTTCCTTGATACTTCCGTCTTGGTACTGAACAGTTACGCGTTGATTACGGTCGGCGATTTTAATCGCTTGGCGAGGTGCT
>JBJTMZ010000134.1:0-3442 GCA_046073805.1 Aquirufa sp. | reverse complement strand
CTTCAAAAACCTCCAGCTCTTTTCTCGGATCTCTGGCAAACCCTCCAGTTCGCAAGAAATCCGCGAAATGCTGGAATTCGTTGGACTCGCCGGTCGGGAAAATGACCGAGTCGGAGGTTTCTCGCACGGCATGCGGCAACGCCTCGGCATCGCCCAAACCCTCCTGCACCAACCCGACCTCATCGTGCTGGATGAACCCACCACCGGACTCGATCCACAAGGTATCATCGACATGCGAAACCTGATTTTACGCCTCAAAAACGAGCAGAAGAAAACGATCATTCTGTCCTCGCACAATTTGAGCGAGGTCGAACTCATCTGCAACCGAATGGTCATCATCCACCAAGGAAAAAGCATCGTGGAAGGCAATGTGGCAGAATTACTCAATGAGGACGAGCAGATTATTCGCATTCAGACCGACAGCCTTTCGATGCCGACGCTCATACAATTACTTCAGACAAATTACCAGCCGCTGCAGGTCAACGAACAATTCGTCGAAATCAGCTTACTGAAAGAAAACATCCCGGCATTAAACGCGCAAATCGTTGCCGCCGGTCTTCCCATTTTTGCAATCGAGGCAAAACGTAAACTCGAAGATTACTTCATTAACTTGTTGGCCTCATGATTTTCCTATACAGCACCTACAACGAACTCATCAAAATTGCCTTGAAACCCCGCAGTTATTTGGGACTCGCGGCAATCACCGGACTCGTGGCGATCATTCTGTTTGCCCTCAAAGTAGACGGCATGTCGATGATCTCCTTCGTGACTTCCTCCTTTGAGCAGACCTTGCGATTCGAGGGTGATGTCTTGAATGGCAATTTGGTGGCCTTCATCATCCTACAAATGTTGATCGTTCACATACCCTTGTTGGTCGCCCTCGTCACCGGCGATCTAATTTCTGGGGAAGCCGCCATGGGAACCTTGCGGATGTTGGCAACCAAACCCATCTCGCGCCATCAATTATTGGGTTCAAAATTCCTCGCTGGCAGCCTGTACACCTTATTGATCGTCGTATGGCTCGGATTCCTTGCCGTCATCGTTGGTCGCTGGATGTTTGGTTCAGGCGATTTAATGGTTTTGAATTCCGATGGTCTCGTGATTTTGCAGGAACAAGATATTGTTTGGAGATACCTAGGTGGTTTTTGCGTGGCCTATTTGGCCCTATTAACCATCAGCTCCCTGTCCATTTGCCTGTCTTGTTTCTCGGATAATTCGATTGGACCCATTGTCTCTACCATGGCGATTATCTTGTTATTTACGATTATTGGGACCTTGGATGTTCCCGTTTTTGACCCCATTCGTCCCTTTTTGTTTACGACGCACATGGCTTCTTGGCGCTCCTTTTTTGAGGATCCCTTGCCTTGGGAACAGATCAAACAATCCATTTACATTCTGATTGCGCACAATGTGGTGTTTGTCGGCGTCGCGCTCTTCAGTTTTCACCGAAAAGATATTACGGTCTAATGAAATACCTACTATTCTTCTTATTGCCTTTTTTGACTTTAGGCCAAAACTCAAATGCCACTTGGCAGCGTTTGATCAAGAAATTCAACCAAGTAAAATCCTACGAGGTCAAAGCCACCATCAAGCCGCAAATCGCCTCCATACGGATGTTACCGGTCAAAGCCACCGTGCAATTCAACTACCCATCGACCTTTAAAATGAAGTCGGCCGGCATCTCCATCCTCCCCAAAAACGGATTTTCGGAATTGCCCCTTTTGTTCAGCCATCCCAATCAATTCTCGGCAATTTCGTCGGGTGTAGACCAAGGCACCGAGGTGCTGACGCTCTTACCGACTGATAACGAGGCGGACATTGTCTTGGCCAAGATTTGGGTGGACACGAAAGATTATGTGGTGACAAAATCCCAAATAACGAGTCGGACGAATGGCACTGTCACCTGCGAATTTGATTATGCGGAGGACCGAAATTTGGGCTTACCATCCCGCATGAAATTCCAAATTGATATCAAGAAATTCAAGATTCCGAAGGGGGTCGCAACGGATATCAATCGGACGAGTCGGCCAGAAGAAACAGGCAAAAATAGCTCCAAAGGCAGTATTGACATCGAACTACGCGACTATCGAATTCAACGAAATTAAAAATATCTGTATCTTTGACTGATTATTGAAAAAGATTTGGTCATGCATGCAATGAATTTACCTTGGGTGGAGAGTCCCTTTTTCCACCAAATTTTACCTTCAAAAAATCTGAGTTCCGAACAGGCCAAATTAGCCACAGATTACCATGAAAACGGCTATGTAGTGGTTCAAAACCTGTTCACGGATGAGCTAATCGAGCAAGTCAAAAAGGATATGCTTGAAAAAGGCTTCAATCCAGATTATCCGATTGATACCTTTCGAAATGATATTCGCATTCAAGACCTTTGGCAGAAATCGGAAGCTGTCCAACAAATGGCGGCACACCCCGAGATTATCAAGGTTTTGGAGATGTTGTATGATCGCGAGGTGATACCCTTTCAAACCTTGAACTTTAAGGTAGGTTCTCAGCAAAAGGCACATTCGGATACCTTGCACTTTAGTTCTTTGCCTGCTCGTTACATGTGTGGAGTCTGGGTGGCTTTGGAGGATATCACGGAGGATAATGGGCCGCTTTTCTATTACCCGGGTTCACACAAGACACCGGAATATAATTTCAGTCATTTCAAAAATTCCATAGCTGACACGTCGTATGACAACTATCCGGAATACGAAAACTTTATGGAGGCCTTGATGGAGGCCTCGCCGTATAAAAAAACGAAGTTTTTGGCCAAAAAAGGGGATGCGCTGATTTGGTCGTCCAATATTGTGCACGGAGGAAGCGCGGTAAATGACCCGAATTCCACCCGCTTTTCTCAAGTAACCCATTACTATTTTAAAGATTGTATTTACTACACACCCATGTTGTCGAATAGCGTAACGAATGAATTATTCCTTCGTCGTTTCTTGACCAACATACGTAACGGTGAACCCGTGAAAAACTCCTGGAATGGTCACGAAACGAATTTTATGCGGACCAGGGATCAATTATACACGATCAACAATCACCTGAATCTGAATAAATACTTGCGCTGGATTGCAGCGAAATTGAAGTAAGCTTTAGCCTGGGGCTATATCATTTTTAACCCCAGGCTTCAGCCTGGGGACCTTCAGGCGCAAGCCTGAATACCTCGCCCGTATCAGCCTACGATATACCAATCCTCATTTATAACCCCAGGCTGAAGCCTGGGGACCTTCAGGCGCAAGCCTGAATGCCTCGCTCGTGTCAGCCAACGGCTGAACCCCAGGCTGAACCCCAGGCTAAAGCCTGGGGTTAAAAAATTTACTTTGGAATGTCGAAAAGCGTCTCTAAAGATATTTTCGCAACAACTCCACACTCTTCTTCACTCCTACCGGACCTGGCTCTTTGCCTTCAAATTCAATGGAAATATAGCCTTGAT
>JBJTMZ010000133.1:0-5239 GCA_046073805.1 Aquirufa sp. | reverse complement strand
CAATGTTTTTTGACTGCCAATCAATTCCCGTGATTCCTTTATATCCATGTTCCAATCTAAACCTATTACGGAACAATTTATTTTTCCCAATTCATGACGTGCAAAGAAAGCGCCTTTGGCAAATAGGGTAACAGGAACTTCGTCAATCGCATCACATATTTGTTTTAAATAAGGCGTTGAGTATGCACTGTATTGAATAGGCGATAAAATTCCCGCCCAAGAATCAAATATTTGCAACAAATTCGCCCCTGCGGCAACTTGCGCTTTCAAATACGATATCGTCGAATCTGTAATTTTCTGAAGTAAGGCATGTGCCAATTCCGGCTCCGCGTAGAGCATTTTCTTGGCTTGCGAGAAGGTTTTCGAGCCACGGCCTTCTACCATGTAACAAAATATGGTAAACGGCGCACCGGCAAAACCAATCAAAGGTACTCGACCTGCTAATTCTTTCTTGACAATTTTAATGGCGTCCAACACATATTTCAAATCCTCCTCCGGATTCGCATCCCGGATTTTGGCAAGATCAGCTACGGTACGAATGACATCCGGAAAAACCGGACCTTTTTGCTCCTCCATCAAATAAGGCAAACCCATCGCCTCAGGAACCACGAGGATATCCGAGAAAATAATCGCAGCGTCCACGCCAAAACGATCCACAGGCTGAATAGTAACCTCAGCCGCCATTTCGGGGTTCGTTGCCAATCCAATAAATGTACCAGCTTTGGCACGCACTTCGCGGTATTCAGGCAGAATTCTACCCGCTTGTCGCATCACCCAAACGGGTACGCGTTCTACAGGTAAGCCTTGCGCAGCACGAAGAATTAGGTCGTTTTGTAGTTTTTCCATATGCTTATTGAGCTTGCAAAGATAAGGAAAAAAGTCGCTACTCAGTAGTCAGTGGGCAGTAATCAGTAGTCAGTAGTCAGTGGGCAGTAGTCAGTGGGCAGTAACCAGTGGACAGTAATAAGATTTTTATATTCTCTGTCGATTATCAGCCAAATACTTTGACAAAGCTATTCTTCATCGTTTTTTCAACCTATCTAAATCAAAATTTATGAAGGTAACCAAATTCGAAGACTTAATAGTTTGGCAAAAATCAATTGATATTGCTGTAATTCTCCATATTCATTTTGAAAAACATACTGACTTTGGATATTCAAATCAAATCAGAAGAGCTGCTTTTTCCATATCAAATAATATTGCTGAGGGATTCGAACGATCAACGAATAAAGACTTTATCCGATTCCTAAATATTGCCAAGGGCTCATGCAGTGAAGTTAAATCAATGCTTTATTTAGGTTTCAAACTTGGCTACTACACTGATATTGAGATGAAAAAATATTTTAACCTAATAGATGAAATAGGGAAAATGATATATTCATTAACTAAGTCACTTAATATTAAAACATAATTATAATTTACTGAATACTGATTACCGCCCACTGACTACTGACTACTGACTACTGCCCACTGACTAGCGACTTTTTTTCCCTACCTTTGCCTCTCAATTACATCCTATGTCACAACTCATTGCACGTTTCGTCACCAGCAACACAGATTTCAAAGCCTGCCCTCCCGCACGCTTTCCGGAGTTTGCCTTTATTGGTCGGTCCAACGTAGGCAAATCCTCCTTGATCAATTCATTGACCTTTCACAAAGGACTTGCCAAAACCTCGCAAACACCCGGAAAAACCCAATTAATCAATCACTTCATGATTGATGAAAAATGGTACCTTGTCGATTTGCCTGGCTACGGATTCGCGAAAGTAAGTAAAGAAAAAAGACGCGATTTCGAGAAAATGATCTTCGATTATTTGATTCATCGCGAAAACTTGACCTGCTTGTTTGTGTTAATTGACATTCGATTAAAACCCCAAGCCGTTGACATCGAGTTCATGAACCGCATGGTGGAACATGAAATTCCGTTTCATTTGGTGTTTACGAAGGCCGACAAGCTTTCCCAGAAACAAATCAATGAAAGCGTAGACGCCTATAAAAATTACCTGCTGGAAATGTGGGATGCCCTACCCGAAATATTCATCACCTCCGCTGAAAAGCATGTAGGCCGCGAAGAAATTTTGGCCAACATCGAGGAATTAATTCAATCATCCCCTTACAAAATAGGGAAATCTTAATACTTTTGCAGCCATCATTAGCTATAAACACATGGAATTATTAAACGAAGTTGCTCACATTTCCGGAAAACCGGGATTATTTAAAGTGTTAAAACCAACCCGTACCGGCGTTATCGTTGAAACACTCGATGCAGCCAAGCAAAAATCAGTCGTAGGAGGCCAAACGCGTATCTCCGTCCTAAAAGACATCTCTCTTTACCTAGATGATCACCAAGACAGTACTTTACCTCTTGCCGATTTATTTCTACAAATCCATGCAAAATTCAACGGCGTTCTCCCTTTAGAACCAAAAAAAGCAGCTGATGCAGAATTGTACGCCATCTTAGGTGACGTTGTTCCAAATTACGATTCGGATCGTGTGTTTGCATCCGACATCAAAAAAATCTTAAGTTGGTACCTGATACTTTTCACCAACCTTCCTGAATTATTCCCTGCGAAAGCGCCGAAAGCCGCAAAAGTAGAAAAAGAAGTAAAAGAAGCGAAGGAAGAAAAGGAAGCCAAACCCGCGAAAAAACCAACCGCGAAAAAAGCAGCAAAATAATATAAGCCAACATGGAGGAGGTCATCCGCATACGGCCCATTGAAGCCCAGGACAATCAAGCCATTGCCGAAATTATACGTACGGCATTAGTTGAGTTCGGGGCCAATAAACCCGGGACCGTATACTTTGACCCAACGACCGATGCGCTGTACGAACTTTTTCGTACGCCCGGATCCTACTATTTCGTCGCGACAGATTCTGAAGAGAAACTTTTAGGTGGATGTGGCATTTTCCCCACAGCAAACCTGCCTGATGGCACCTGCGAACTCGTTAAACTCTATGTGAAAAAATCCGCGCGCGGAACGGGAACAGGAAAACGACTCCTCGAAAAATCCTTGGAATGGGCGAAAGAAAATGGCTATCACCAAGTCTACCTGGAATCCATGCCGGAACTGGCAAAAGCCGTTACTATCTACAAAAAATTAGGGTTTGAAAAGCTCTCCCATCCACTTGGGAATAGTGGACATGACGGATGCGATATTTGGATGATCAAAAATCTATAAAAAAAGGCCTCGATTAATTCGAGGCCTTTTTAGTTATTTCAATGAGTTGATATACTTTGCTAATTTCACCGCATCTTCCTTCGGAACATTTGTCATCGGTGCCATCGGCGGATAACCTGGCCAGTTAGATGGTTGCGGCTTCGCAATCAAAGACACAATCTTATCGACTGAATATTTTTTCTTCGCCACATCTTTGTAAGCAGGTCCCACCAAACGGGCATCTACTTTGTGACATGCAAAACATGTATACTTTTGCATCAATGGCTTAATGTCTGCCGGAAAATCTTCCGCCTTCGCTTCAAATCCAAACGCAGCAACTCCCAAAGCCACTGTCATAATTAATTTAGAGATCGTTTTCATATATAAATTTTGTATTCAGGTTTATACCTTTAAAGCACCAAATTAAAGCATTTTTTGGGAAAAATCTATCCCTTTTTTACAGAATCCACCGCATTTCTGACACTTCCGTGTTTTTCCAATAAAGCCGCTGCCTCCTCTTCACCCACTCCCGTCGCCTCACAAACCATCCGAATGGCACGCAAAACCAATTTATGATTGCTCAATTGCATATCCACCATCTTGTTTCCCCGCACTCGACCCAAGCGAATCATGACCGCCGTAGAAATCATGTTTAAGACTAGTTTTTGGGCAGTTCCCGACTTCATACGCGTACTTCCCGTGACATATTCAGGTCCCACAATGACTTCCACTGGATATTGAGCCTCCGCCGCAATCGGACTACCGCCATTGCAAACGATGCAACCGGTTAAAATCCCTTTGGCATTTGCCGACTTCAAACCTCCAATCACATAAGGAGTCCGACCCGATGCCGCAATCCCAATGACCGTATCCAAAGCGCCAATATCATAGGCCTCCATATCCTTCCAAGCCTGTTCCGGATCATCCTCAGCATTCTCCACCGCCTTCCGAATCGCACCATCCCCACCCGCAATGATTCCGATAACCATGTCAAAGGGAACCCCGTAGGTTGGCGGACACTCCGAGGCATCGACGACACCCAAACGTCCCGATGTCCCCGCTCCGATGTAAAACAATCGACCTCCTTGCTCCATGCGCGGAACAATTTGGTTCACCAAAGCCTCGATATTAGGTATTACCTTTTCCACCGCCAAAGGAACCGTTTGGTCCTCCGCATTGATTTGTCGCAAAAGAGTATCGACCGACTGTTTATCGAGGTCCTCGTATTTCGAGCTGGATTCTGTCGCCAGCAATGTTAAATTCTCTGCCATCCTATTTCGATAATTCCTTGTAATTCGCGAAGAAATGTGGAATCGTTTCAATACCCTTGTAAAAATTGAATAAGCCGTAATGCTCATTTGGGGAATGAATCGCATCCGTATCCAAACCAAATCCCATTAAGATCGACTTCACACCTAATTCCTTTTCAAATAAAGCCACAATCGGAATACTACCTCCTCCTCTCGTCGGAACGGGTTGTTTTCCAAATGTCGTCGCCAAAGCATCCGATGCTGCTTGAAATGCAATGCTGTCGGTCGGCATCAAATAAGCCTCGCCACCATGATGTGCCTTCACCGTAACCTTCACGCCTTTGGGAGCAATCGATAGAAAATGCTCGGTAAAGAGTTTTGTGATCTCATCCGATTTTTGATTCGGTACCAAACGCATCGAAATCTTCGCATAGGCCATGGATGGCAAAACCGTTTTAGCCCCTTCCCCGGTATATCCACCCCAAATTCCGTTCACATCCAAGGTAGGACGAATGGAAGCACGCTCTATCGTCGAATAACCCTTCTCGCCATGCACCGCCTGAATGCCCAGATCTTTTTGATATGCATCCAAATCAAAGGGAGTCTGCGCCATCGCCGCACGATCTGTGGCACTCACTTCCAAAACGCCATCATAAAAACCAGGAATAGTAATGTGATTAAACTCGTCATGCAGGGACGCGATCATTTGACATAAAATATTGATTGGGTTGGCAACTGCTCCGCCATAAACGCCTGAATGCAAATCTCGATTGGGTCCTTGAACAGCTACTTCCATGTAACTCAAGCCCCGCAATCCCACATCAATCGACG
>JBJTMZ010000132.1:0-10574 GCA_046073805.1 Aquirufa sp. | reverse complement strand
TTAATCTCGTATACTTTCGCATACTTCTCTTCACGGTATAAATGCTCTTCGCCTTTCTTACGCTCTTCAGCCACCATCGAGATCGCCTCCGCAGGACATGCGACAGCACATAATCCACAGGCCGTGCAACGCTCTGCGCCTTGCTCATCTTTTTTCAAGATATGATGACCCCGGTAAATTGGGCCTAAATAACGCTTTTGCTCTGGGTAACGAATCGTTACCGGCTTAGAGAAAAAGTGCTTTAAGGTAGTCGCCATACCGCCAACAATCGCTGGCAAGTACATACGTTCCGCCAAGGTCATTTCCCCCTGCTCTAAAACCTTTGTTTTATTACTTAATTTCATATGCCTAAGCTATTTTTTTCTTTCTGAATAGGGCATCATTCACAAACAAGCCCGCTAACAAGATAACAACACCTGCCACACCCGCAATAATCGGTTGGCCAATCAAAATACCAAATCCCGTCACCACGACATTGAACATCGACAACGGAATTAAACCCGTCCAGCCCAATCCCATCAATTGGTCATAACGGAAACGAGGTAATGTCCAACGCACCCACATAAAGATGAATACGAAGAATAAAGCTTTACCAATCAATGCTCCCATACCCAAGAATGCCGCCGTATTCGAACCAAACTGAGCCGCGATAAATGAGTAACCTGGATAATCATATCCTCCAAAGAACAATGTTGCCATCACCGCTCCCGAAATAAACATGTTGATGTATTCCGCAAAAAGGTAAAAGCCCAACTTCATCGAAGAATATTCCGTGTGATAACCTCCGATCAATTCCGTCTCACACTCAGGCAAGTCGAAAGGCGTACGGTTACACTCCGCAAACGCACATATCAAGAAAATCACAAAGCCAATCGGTTGGGATAAAATATTCCAATGTCCCGCTTGTTGGGCCTCCACGATCGCCTTCGTCGACAAGGACCCTGACAACATCAAGATGGCAATAATCGACATACCCATCGCCAATTCATACGAGATGTTTTGCGAGGCAGCACGAATCGCACCTAATAGTGAATACTTATTGTTGGACGCCCAGCCCCCTACTAAAATACCATAAACACCCAACGAAACGATACCAAAAACCCAAAGAATACCGATGTTCACATCGATTCCCTGAAGATCAAAGGTAACTCCTCCGACCGTCACTGTATCCCCAAAAGGAACAACAGCCGAAGTCATCAAGGCAGTCAACATGGATAAACAAGGGCCAGCGATAAACAACCATTTGTTTGAGTTAGCCGGAATAAAGTCCTCCTTCATGAACATTTTCACCGCATCCGCTAGGGGCTGTAAAATACCAAACGGACCGGCGCGATCTGGACCGATACGATCCTGCATAAATGCAGCGATTTTACGCTCAAAATAGGTTGAGTAAGCCGCTACCCCTAAGGTAATCGCGAAAACGATTCCAATAAAAATGGCCTTGGCCGTAAATACATCATTCAATAATTCCATATCTTATTTCTTAGCTGGTAAAGAAGCTGGATTCGTTAAAAAACTACGATCACGATCATCGTCGATCTGCTTGAAATCCCGTGCCGCTTGCGCGATAGGGAATGCTGGGCGAATTAAATTAGCCCCATATTTGTTCGCTGAAATCACGGAATGACGAGAAACATTTGTTGGCCCCTCAATCACCCAATCACTCGTCTTCTTGCGATCAAAACGACACGTATTGCAGATAAATTCGGTCAATTCACCCCATTCATTCTTACGACCCGTTACACGAATCACCTCATCACCACGGTACCACAACGTCACATTACCCGAACATTTCTCACAGTCACAATGTGCTTCCATCGGCTTTGAGAACCAAACACGGCTCTTAAAACGATAGGTCTTATCTGTCAAAGCACCCACCGGACAAACATCAATCACGTTTCCGGAGAAATCATTATCTATCGCCTTCTCAATATAAGTACTGATCTCTGCATGATCCCCACGATGCATCACACCATGTACACGCCCGTCGGTAATTTGATCCGCCGTATACACACAACGGTAGCACAAGATGCAACGGTTCATGTTCAATTTAATGTTTTCACCTAGATCAACCGGCTCAAACGTATTTCGTTCCTCGACAGTTCGCGTGGAGGAAACCCCATGCTCAAAGGAGAAATCTTGTAAGTGACACTCACCCGCTTGGTCACAAACGGGGCAATCCAAAGGATGATTCAACAACAAGAATTCAACAATGCCTTTACGGGTTTCCAATACCTGCTCGTTAACCGTATTCTCAACGATCATACCGTCTTGAACTGCAGTGATACAAGCTGGAACCAATTTAGGCATCGGACGAGGATCCTTCTCAGAACCCGCCGTCACTTTCACTAAACAAGCACGGCACTTGCCACCCGAACCTTTCAATGGCTCATAATAACACATCGCAGGAGGTGCCACATCCGGGCCGATCATACGAGCAGCCTGCATAATGGTGGTTCCCGGTTCTACATCCAGGGTGATGTTGTCAATCGTTACTTTCATAATCTATCATCTAGCGGGTCAATCCCGATTAATTGCTATGTAATTCAGACCAACGGGCCATAAATAAAGCAGCTGAATAATTCACTGCCCGTTTTTTTAATTCTTGCTGATACGCAGCTTGCTGTTCGGAATCCAATGCCAAAAGAGCCTCTATTCGCTCCACAAAGCCATCCACATCCCAGCTTTCCACTAATAAATCATCGAGGCCCGACAAAAAATCATTCACACCACCACTTGCACGAACGCCCACAATCGGGCGCCCCACATGGGCAGCTTCCAACATCACCAAAGGAAATGGATCCTCACGGGATGAAAGAAAAAAGACGTTCATCGCTTCGAAATAAGGCCGACTGTCGGAACACACCGGTAGCAAATGTACCTGATGGTTTACATCCCAAGCCTCCTTATTCGAAACCAAATCTTTCGAATATTCATTGTCCAATAAGCCTAACCAAATAAAATGCACCGTTGGCATTTTAGCAATCAATTTCTTGGCAACCTCTAAAAACACATCAGGCCCCTTGCGCCATTCAGCCAATCCACAGCTAAATACGATGGGTGAATCCGTCGGAATACCCAAATTCGCCCGAACCGGATCTTGCATATTATTCGTCGCTTCTGGCAGTTCAATGATTGGTGGCAACAAATCTATTATCGACTCATCGACTCCAACCTCCGTCGCTAAAACCGACTTCACTAATCCGGAAACAGCATATACCCGACTAAGCGCTGTAGCCATGAATTTGCGATCCTCCTCTGACGTAAAGGTCTTAATCGAATAACTCAATTCATGCACATAAACCTCAAAGGGCACCTTTAGTGGAATCAATTCCCGCAGTAAAGAAACGGACGAAACCGTATTCCCAATAATGCACTCAAAGGATTCCGAGGCCAATGAGGCCATAACGGCTGCCACTTTGCTCTTACTTGGTGTCTTGTCCCATTCCCCGTCTTTCCGGAGCATAGGTATCCTTTGTTGAACCCTATACCAAAGCGGACGATCTGTCTTCCAAACCCACACTTTGGCCACTTTTTTATATTCTTCCAATAAACTTCCGCCGTCTACCAATAACAGGAAATTCGTTAAACCCTGGGCCTTGCGTTCCCTCAACCAATGTAGGAGAACCAATTGGGCCCCAGCACGATTTGCGTCATGGCCGACAAAAAGTTTCTTGCTCTCAGTCATGTAAATTAATTAGACCAACTCGCCCCTGGTCGCATATACACAGCACCTGGTTTCGTTGCTTCCTCTGGGTTCGTTACATGCCATTCAAACTCATCACGGAAATGACGAATCGCAGCGGCCACTGGCCAAGCTGCCGCATCCCCTAATGGACAAATCGTATTTCCTTCAATCTTCTTCGCCACATCCACCAATAAATCGATATCTTCCAAACGTCCCTTACCAGTCTCAATACGCTTGATGACCTTGTCCATCCAACCCGTTCCTTCACGGCAAGGAGAACATTGTCCACAAGACTCATGGTGATAAAAACGTGCGAAAGTTAAGGTGTTATGAACAATACATGTTGTCTCGTCCATTACGATAAATCCTCCTGAACCTAACATCGTTCCGGTTGCAAAACCACCTTCCGATAGGGATTCATAGGTCATCAAACGCTTCTCGCCCGCATCGGTTGTTAGTATTTTCTCCGCAGGTAAAATCGGCACAGACGAACCTCCAGCTACCACAGCCTTCAACTTATGTCCTTCCCGGATACCTCCGCAATATTCATCTGAATAAATAAACTCCTCTACCGTAATTCCCAATGGAATCTCATACACACCCGGCTTGCGAATATGACCCGAAGCCGAAATCAATTTCGTTCCCGTACTACGTCCTACCCCAATCGCCGCATACGCATCTCCTCCATTATTCACAATCCAGGAAGTAGCTGCAATTGACTCCACGTTATTAACTACCGTTGGGCTCTGCCACAAACCTTTCACCGCTGGGAATGGAGGTTTGTTCCGTGGATTACCCCGTTTACCTTCTAATGATTCCAACAAGGCTGTTTCTTCCCCACAGATATAAGCTCCACCACCCGGCTGTACAAATAGATCCAAGTCATACCCTGAACCCAAGATATTTTTTCCTAATAAACCTTTATCATAAGCCTCTTGAATCGCTTTTTCAAGGATATTGATCACATACATCAACTCCCCACGAACATAGATATAAGAGGTATTCGCACCTAAGGCAAAACTCGACACAATCATCCCTTCAATCAAGGTATGCGGCGATTTCCACATTAAATAGTGATCCTTGAATGTTCCTGGCTCAGACTCATCGGCATTACATACCAAATAACGAGGCACACCTTCCGGCTTCGCCAAAAAAGACCACTTCATTCCCACCGGGAAACCAGCACCCCCACGACCACGTAATCCAGACTTCTTGACTTCTTCCGTCACCTCATCCGGGGTCATTTTCTTAAGTGCCTTCTCGACTGCCTTGTAACCACCGTTTTTCATGAAAACATCGATGGTCTCAATTCCGGGTACGTCTATATGTTGAGTTAAAATCTTCATCCTCGGCTTATTTGCTTAATTCATCAATAATCTGATCCACTTTCTCATTGGTCAAATGCATGTAGTATTTCTCACGAATCTGGAACACAGGGCCCCATCCGCAAGCTGCTAGACACTCCACTTCCTTGATCGTAAACTTACCATCCTTCGTCGTCTCGCCCGTTTGAATACCCAAACGCTTCTTCAAGTGATCATACACTTCCACCCCACCCATCAAACAACAAGGACCCGTACGGCAATATTCAATCACATGCTCGCCCACGGGCTCCAAATGGAACATCGTGTAAAATGACGCTACCTCATATACTTCAATCGGTGCAATCGATAGCAAAGACGCCACGTAATCCATCACCTCAGGAGAACACCATTTCCATTCTGCTTGCGCTAAATGAAGAATAGGCAATAAGGCCGACTTCTGTTTTCCGTCCGGATAACGGGCAATAATTTTTTTCACTAGGTCCAGCGTTTCGGCTGGAAATACAATGTTGCTCATATCTTATGTATCTAACTCACCCGCAATAACATTCATGGATGACATCGTAACAATCGCATCCGACAAACTCGTTCCCTTAATCATCTCAGGGAACGCTTGGTAATAAATATATCCTGGACGACGGAATTTCAAACGATAGGGTGTCCGACCTCCGTCAGAAACCAAATAGAATCCTAATTCCCCATTTCCTCCCTCAACCGAGTGATATACCTCACCTACCGGTGCATCAATCTCACCCATCACAATCTTGAAGTGATAAATTAAGGCCTCCATATTCTTGTATACCTCTTGCTTAGGAGGCAAGTAGTAATGCGGCGCATCTGCGTGGTAAGGTCCTTCCGGAAGATTATCAATCGCCTGTTGGATAATGCGCAAACTCTGCCACATCTCCTCCTCACGAACCAAGAAACGATCATAAGTATCTCCCTTCGTTCCTACGGGCACATCAAATTCAAAATCTTCGTAAGATGAATACGGATTCAATGCACGAACGTCGTAATCAACACCCGCCGCACGTAAGTTGGGCCCCGTAAATCCATAATTCAATGCGCGTTCTGCCGAGATTCCGCCCACATTCTGCGTACGGTCCATGAAAATACGATTACGCATCACCATGCCTTCAAATTCCTTCAAAGCCGCTGGTAACTCCTTTAATAATTTCTTGATCTTCTCGATGGCAACCGGTGTAAAATCACGCTCCATACCCCCGAAACGACCCATATTGGTAGTTAGACGTGCACCGCACATCTCCTCATAAATCTCATAAATAAATTCGCGCCATTGGTATACATACAAGAAACCGGTTAAAGCTCCCGTATCCACCGCTAGAATCGAGTTACAAACAATGTGATCCGTCAAACGAGCAAGTTCCATCATGATCACACGCATGTACTGCGCACGTTTCGGCACCTCGATGCCTAATAATTTCTCAACCGTCATGTGCCAACCCATGTTATTAATCGGGGCGGAACAATAATTCATCCGGTCGGTCAACGTCGTTATCTGATAAAATGGACGACGCTCTGCAATTTTCTCAAACGCACGGTGGATATACCCCACTGTCTGCTCGGAGTCCACAATCGTTTCCCCATCCATCGTTAAGATGTTTTGGAAAATACCGTGGGTAGCAGGGTGCGTAGGCCCCAAATTCAGCGTTGAAAGCTCGTTCACATAAGGACCGCCCTTTTGCGTCTTATCTAAACCAACATTTGGATTATTTACTAAGGCTACTTCTGACATGCTTGTTGGCTTTTATCGTCCAAATAATTCATCAATTTTATCGTGACGCGTCGCGTCCTCTAACGGATATTCCTTCCGCATCGGATGGTAATCCATCTCGTCCATATTCAAAATACGAGTCAAATTAGGATGCCCATCAAAAATAATTCCGTAAAAATCAAAGGCCTCACGCTCCATCCAATTGGCTGTCGCGAATAAACCCGTGATTGTTGGGAAATGTGGCGCTTCAATCGGTGCATAAGCCTTCATCATCAAACGCACATTGTTCTCCAAACTGTGCAAATGATAGATAACACCTAGCTCTTGACCTTTCGCATCGGGAAAGTGAATCCCCGCTAAATCCGTTAAGAATTGAAATTTAAATACCGGATGGGCATACAAAAAGTGAAACATCGGAACGATGTTTTCTACCCCCGTGGTAAACTGCAAAATACCATGTGACTCCGTTACTCCATAAACCGCATCTGCTCCAAACTGGGCAACCAATGCGTCCGTTATTTGTTGATTCTCCATGTTAACTTATTCGATACCGTAAGATGCCAACAAAGCCTTGTACTCAGGCTCGTTACGACGGCGTGTAGATTCATTTTTGGCCAATTCCTGGATCTGCATAAAGCCATCCAAGATTTGCTCAGGACGTGGCGGGCAACCCGGCACATAAACGTCCACCGGAATAATCCGATCGATTCCCTGCAACACCGAATAGGTATCAAAAATACCGCCAGAACAGGCACAAGCTCCTACCGATAGCACCCAACGGGGCTCTGCCATCTGTAAATACACCTGCTTCACCACCGGAGCCATTTTCTTGGAAATCGTTCCCATCACCATCAAGACATCGGCTTGACGGGCAGAAAAACTCAAACGTTCCGCACCAAATCGACCAATATCATAATGAGATGCCATCGTCGACATGAACTCAATCCCGCAACAGGACGTCGCAAATGGCAAAGGCCAGAGCGAGTTCGCACGAGCCAAACCGACCAAATTATCTAAACTTGTAGCAAAAAAACCTGCTCCTTCAATTCCAGGAGGCGCTTCAGCAACATTAACCGTTGAATTACTCATATCTTTTTATCTGATGAATGATAAACAAGGACCTAAGCCCAAATGTTTATTTCTCCCACTTTAAAATTCCTTTTTTGATTACGTACACAAAGCCCGCTAACAACAGACCCATGAATACCAACATATCATAGAAGCCATTCCATGACAATTCGCGGAAATTAACCGCCCAAGGGTACATAAACACAATTTCAATATCGAAAAGCACGAATAAGATCGCAACAAGAAAATACTTGACAGAGATGGGTGTACGTGCATCGCCGATGGACTCAATCCCGCATTCGAAGGTATCGTCCTTCTTCGTCGAATGGCGCTTAGGACCCAAGGCATGCGTCGCAAACATCGTTGCAAAAATAAAGGCTAAGGCTGCCAGAAGCTGAACGAATATCGGCAGAAAATCTTGTGGTTGATAGTTCATTACAAAGGCTTAAAAAATGAAGCCGCAATTTACTTCATAAAATCTAAAATTTCAGATTTTTAAGAAAAAAAACATGGTTTAAAATCAGTATCGTTTTAGATTCAAGTAATTTTCGCAGATGGTGAAAAAAAATCAAAAAAATCCTGTAATTTTGTCCGGCAAATAAGAGTAGTTCTCACACTCCATCAAATTATTTGCCATGCTCGATTCCAACAAATTTCTTTTTGAGGCCTTAACATACGATGACGTATTGTTGTTGCCCGCCTATTCAGAGGTTCTTCCCCGCGAAGTAAGTACTGCTTCTCGCTTAACTCGTAACATCACCCTAAACATTCCAATTGTTTCTGCGGCGATGGATACGGTTACGGAAGCCGACCTTGCGATTGCCTTAGCACAGGAAGGAGGAATTGGTATCATTCACAAAAATATGACGATTGACCAACAAGCCGCTCAGGTTCGCAAAGTGAAGCGCTCCGAGTCGGGCATGATCATCGATCCCGTTACTTTAAAGGATAATCAAACTCTTGGAGATGCCCAACGAATCATGAAGGAATTCAAGATTGGTGGCATTCCCGTGATTGATGATGCGGGACATTTGGTGGGAATTTTGACGAATCGTGATTTACGATTCCAAAAACAGACAGCTCGTCCTGTTGCTGAAATCATGACCAAAGACAATTTGATCACGGCGAAGGAAGGCATCAGCATGGAAGAAGCCGAGAGCATTTTACAAGAATACAAAATCGAAAAATTACCGATCATCGATAAGAACGGTAAGCTCATCGGTTTGATTACCTATAAAGACATCTTAAAACGCAAGTCACATCCGTTGGCATCGAAAGATTCCTTGGGTCGTTTGCGCGTAGGAGCAGCCGTTGGGGTTACCCCTGATTTAATTACCCGTGTACAAGCCTTGGTGAATGTGGGTGTCGATGTCATCAGTATTGATACGGCACACGGTCACTCCAAAGGAGTAATCGATGCCTTGAAAAATGTCAAAAAAGCATTCCCTAACCTGGATGTTATCGTAGGTAACATCGCGACAGGTGAAGCGGCGGTTGCTTTAGCAGAAGCTGGAGCCGATGCGGTGAAAGTTGGCGTAGGCCCAGGAAGTATTTGCACCACACGTATCATTGCGGGTGTTGGAATGCCTCAATTAACAGCCGTATATGAAGCTGCGAAAGCATTGGCGAAATACGATGTACCTGTCATCGCTGACGGAGGAATTCGTTATTCAGGTGATGTGGCAAAAGCGATTGCTGGAGGAGCGAGTACCGTAATGATGGGTTCTTTATTAGCCGGAACCGATGAGGCACCGGGCGAAATGATTATTTTAGAGGGACGTAAATTCAAATCGTACCGCGGAATGGGATCTTTGGAGGCCATGGAAGACGGTTCGAAAGATCGTTATTTCCAAGACGCGGAAGATGACATCAAAAAATTAGTCCCGGAAGGAATCGTTGGACGTGTTCCATTCAAAGGTTCGGTTACTGAAATTCTTTATCAGATGGTCGGCGGATTAAAAGCCGGAATGGGTTACTGCGGAGCGTCAACCATCGAAGCGATGCAACAAGCGAAGTTTGTCAAAATCACTTCGGCGGGAGTGAAAGAGAGTCATCCACACGATGTGAGCATTTCGAAAGAAGCGCCGAACTATTCAGCGAAATAATAAAAAAGGCCTCGTTCATCGCGAGGCCTTTTTTTATGCTTGATAATGCTGAATCGTGTCGACGAAGCATTGAACTTTGTCGGGATGAATATCCGGATATACCCCATGCCCTAAATTGGCAATGTATCGTTGGGTACCGAAAGCCTTCAACATCGCTTTCGTTTCCGCTTCCACCGTCTTGAAATCCCCATAGAGCGCACAAGGATCTAAATTTCCTTGCAAGGTTTTGTTGGGGCCCACCAATTTTCTCGACTCCGCGATATCCATGTTCCAGTCCAAACCGATTGTCGCACAGTTCAATTGTGCCATTTCTTCACGCGCAAAAAAAGCGCCTTTGGCAAATAGCGTAACGGGAACTTCTTTAATCGCGTCACAAATTTGTTTTAGATAAGGCGTGGAGAATGCACTGTATTGAACAGGCGATAAAATTCCCGCCCAGGAATCAAAAATCTGCAACAAATTCGCACCGGCGGCCACTTGTGCTTTCAAGTAAGATATCGTCGAATCAGTAATTTTCTGAAGTAAGGCATGTGCCAATTCCGGCTCCGCGTAGAGCATTTTCTTGGCTTGCGAAAAGGTTTTCGAACCACGTCCTTCTACCATGTAACAGAATATGGTAAACGGCGCACCGGCAAAACCAATTAAAGGTACTCGAC
>JBJTMZ010000131.1:0-20551 GCA_046073805.1 Aquirufa sp. | reverse complement strand
GTGCAACTATTCCTAATAACGCCAACGATGCTTTAATTGTTTCACCGGTTAAGGATGCTAAATTTAACCGAATGTTTCGGCTATCTGCATTTTCTTCATTTAAAATACTTAATTCATTGTAAAATTTATTGAATTGCTTTGCCAAATCATAGGTATACTGCGCAATAACCGATGGAGCATATTGCGCTGCCGCCTCGTTTAATACTTCCTTATACTTGCCCAGAAGATAGATTAACTCTTGTTCTGAATCAGCCAATGAATAATTCTTGGCAGAATCAATTTGCATATTGATTCCCAAATCATTCGCCTTGCGCGTCATGGAGCAAATTCTAGCATGCGTGTATTGAATAAATGGTCCTGTATTGCCTTGGAAATCAATGGATTCCTCGGGGTTAAACAACATGCGTTTCTTCGGATCTACTTTCAATAAGAAATACTTCAAGGCGCCTAATCCGAGTTGGTTAAACAAAGCATTTGATTCTTCTGCTGTAAATCCATCGATTTTACCAAGTTCCATCGTACGTTCTTTGGCTGTATTTACCATTTCAGCCATCAAATCATCCGCGTCCACCACAGTTCCTTCGCGTGATTTCATCTTTCCGCTCGGCAAATCAACCATTCCATACGATAGGTGGTAATTTCCTTCGGAGAAGTCTTTGTTTAATTTTCTTAAAATATGGAACAATACCTCAAAGTGATAATCTTGCTCATTACCAACGACATACACGGAACGCTTCGCGCCAAAATCTTCATATTTTAACTGGGCAGTCCCCATGTCTTGTGTGATATAAACCGAAGTTCCATCCCGACGTAAGACTAATTTCTCATCCAAGCCTTCCGATGTCAAATCGATCCAAACCGATCCATCCTCCTTGCGGAAGAATATACCCTGTGCTAGACCTTCGTCGACAATCTTTTTTCCCAATAAATAAGTATTCGATTCACGGTAAATCTTATCGAAACTAACGCCCATCTGTGCATAACTCTTCGCAAATCCATCAAATACCCAGGCGTTCATCTTTTCCCACAAGGCCATCACCTCCGCGTCATTTTGTTCCCAAGCCAATAACATCTCTTGTGCCTTGAGTAGGATGGGAGCCTGTTTTTTGGCTTCTTCTGCCTCTACGCCTTGTTGGACCAATGCGTCTATCTCAGCCTTGTAGGCCTTATCAAAAGCCACATAATATTTCCCTACGAGGTGGTCGCCTTTTAAGCCACTGGATTCAGGCGTTTCTTGGTTGCCAAAGAGTTGGTAGGCCAACATCGATTTACAAATATGGATGCCCCGATCATTCACCAAATTGGTTTTAATCACCTCGAAGCCTGCGGCGGATAAAATTTGCGCAACCGAAAATCCTAAGAAATTATTGCGTAAATGGCCAAGGTGTAAGGGTTTGTTGGTATTGGGGGAAGAATATTCAATTAATACTTTCTCGTTTTTATTAGCTAATTCGAATGGATTTGAATCTCCGTTGATACCTGCTAAAATCTCCACCCAAACAGTTGCTTGTAAGCTTAAATTTAGAAAGCCTTGGACAACTTGGAAAGCCGCGATGTGTGGATTATTTTCCACCATATACGTTCCTAATTGTTGGGCAATTTGCGGTGGAGCCGCCGCCGCTTGCTTGGTATAAGGAAAAACGACAAAGGTGAAGGTTCCTTCGAATTCCTTTTTAGTTTCCTGTAAAACGATTTCTTGCGCATCGATAGAAAAAAGACTTTTTAAGCCAGCTTGCAAGCTTTTTTGAATCGATTGTTGGATACTTAGCATGTTGAAATCAACGGGTTTAATGGGAAATAGTGGCTGCAAAGGTAGCCAATTAAGGCCAAACATTGACTTACTGGGGGCATTTTTGACGAATTTAATCTTACCTTTGTGGCCATGACGCCAAATCTATATCATGATGCCATAACCTCGCTAAAATCAGGCGGTGTAATTCTCTATCCGAGCGATACCATCTGGGGCTTGGGTTGTGATGTCCGTATGGATGCGAGCATTGAAAAATTGCTTCAAATCAAAAATAGACCTGCGGATAAGGGATTAATTGTTCTCATTTCAAAGATTGAACAGTTAAGTGAGTATGTTGAGGAAGTTCCCGAAATCGCTTGGGATTTGGTGGAGTTTGCAGAGGATCCATTGACCGTGATTTATCCCAAGGGCAAAAATGTTAGTAGTCATTTACTTGGGCCTGATGGAAGTATTGCGATTCGTTTGGTAAAGGATGAGTTTTGCAAGGGCTTGATTTATCGTTACCAACGGGGGATTGTGTCAACGTCAGCAAATCTGTCGGGTGATGCGTCACCCATCAATTTTGAAACTGTTGCTGGCTCAATTAAGGAACAAGTTGATTATATCTTACAAAATCCAAACCCAAAAAAGGGAAGTGGTAAGCCGTCCAAGATTGTGAAATTAGGATTAGGTGGCGAATATGCATTGATACGAGGATAATGAAAACAGGGCAGGAAATCATTTCGGATGATATTTTTAAACGCATAGGTGCCGCGGCCGATCGGATTCAAATGGAATCTTATGTGGTTGGGGGATTTGTTCGTGATCAATTATTGGGTCGTCCCTGTAAAGATATCGATGTTGTTTGCATTGGATCTGGAATTGCACTCGCTGAGGAAGTTGCCCGGGAATTTGATTTGCCTGACCATGCAGTTTCGGTCTTTAAGAATTTCGGGACGGCGATGTTGAAGGTGGACGACTGGGATCTCGAGTTCGTTGGTGCCCGGAAGGAATCATATCAGCGCGATTCGCGCAAACCATTGGTGATGGAAGGTAGCTTGGAGGACGATCAAAACCGTCGGGACTTTACTATCAATGCCATGGCCGTTCAGTTGAACCAAGCTAACTGGGGAAAATTGTTAGACCCATTTAACGGAATAGCTGATCTGGAGGCCAAAATCATCCGAACTCCTTTGGAGCCAGGAATTACTTTTTCGGATGATCCCTTGCGTATGATGCGCGCAGTTCGTTTTGCGAGTCAATTGGGTTTTGATATTTATCCAGAAACTTTTGATGCCTTGTTGAAAGAAAAGTCGCGCTTAGAGATAATTTCCTTTGAGCGAATTTCAGACGAATTGAATAAAATCATCCTATGTAAAAAGCCTTCCTATGGATTTTTACTTTTGGATGCTTGTGGAATATTGCCCTTGATTTTTCCTGAATTTATGAAGTTGAAGGGGGTAGATACGGAGGATGGTAAGGGTCACAAAGATAATTTTTACCATACTTTACAGGTGTTGGATAATATTTCCCAACATACCGATGACCTCTGGTGGCGATGGGCTGCCATTTTGCATGACATTGCGAAACCTCAGACCAAGCGATTTGTCAAAGGGAAAGGATGGACTTTTCACGGGCATGAAGAGATGGGAGCACGTCAGGTGCCTGCCATATTTAAGCGCTTAAAGTTGCCTTTGAATGAGAAAATGAAATTGGTTCAGAAGTTGGTTCGCCTCCATCTTCGCCCTATCGCTCTCTCCAAAGAAGAAATCACCCATTCTGCTCTTCGTCGCCTGTTATTCGAAGCGGGTGATGAATTAGAGGCGCTCATGACGCTTTGTCGGGCAGATATCACCTCCAAAAACGGGGAAAAAGTTAAACGATACCTTCGTAATTTCGATTTGGTGGAGGAGAAATTGAAGGAGGTTGAGGCGAGTGATTCGATTCGTAATTTTCAGCCGGTCATCACAGGCGAGATCATCATGCAGGTTTTTGATATTGGTCCGGGGAAGGAAATTGGATTGATTAAAATTGCGGTTCGAGAAGCTATTTTGGAAGGTAATATCCGAAATGATTTTGAGTCGGGATGGGATTTAATGATTCAAGAAGGGGAGTCGCTCGGCCTAAAACCAGTCCTTCGTTTAGAGGATTTATTAAAATCAATTTCTTGATTTTGATTATCAGTTTCTAACATTTCATTTTCTATTTACCTTTTTACTTTTAGTGGTTAATTCTAACCACATGAAGCACGTTCGCCAAAACATTCGAAAGCTCCGATTAGATCGAGAGTTCTCCCAAGAGTATGTTGCGTTCAGTTTGCAAATGAGTCAAAGCTCTTATGCAAAAATGGAATCAGGTCAATCGAAAATCAGTATCGACCGACTCTACCTAATCGCTGATTTTTTCAAGGTATCCATCGAAGATCTTCTGAAAAACAAGCAGCCTTAATTGTGGGCTGCTTGTAAATCTTCCAGTTTTAACCGTATTTTTTCTGCGATTGAATCGATTGCCCGACTGAATAAATCGGGCATTAGGCGTTCAATTTCTTCTGTACTAAGCGTCTGATCAATGCTCAATTGAATGATTTTAAAATGCCCATCAATTTGCAAACTTATTAGCTGATTCGAATCAGAAATATCTTGAACTAATAGGTTGCGATAATTATCTAATTGGGACTTTAGGTCCATGAGGTTTTTCGGTGACATTATTGATCGGTTTATGGCGGGGAATGTAGACCCCGCCCAGTTTATTTTAACAATTGGATCAGGTCTTTGATGACTCCTGCGGCCCAATCAAATCCTTCTTTAAAGCCGCGTTTGAAATCATCAAACCAGCCACCGCCATCAATGTGCGCGAGTTCGCGCTCGGGAATTATTTGCCAGGGATCTTGTTGCTTTTTCATCCTCATTTAAATTAAAATTGCGATGAATCCTCCGGTAATTACAATGGCTGCCACAACGACTGCGATACCTGAAATGATGCCAAATGTTTCCCAAAATCCTCCTCCATCAATTAAGATGAGTTCGGATTGTGATAATTCAGTCATGTCCCATTCGTAAGTCGAAATTTCTCTGTTTTTCATTTTGGTATTATTAAGGGTTAGGTAATTTATTTAGGGGCTCGAGCTTCGGAATAAAATTAATCGGAATTAGGTGCTTTCATTATTCAATTAAGGAGTATGATATTCTAAGCCCAACTAAAAAACTGATAAAAAAAAAGGTCGCCTTTTAGGGCGACCTTTCGTAACATAAATATGCCAATTCTTATAAACGAACGAATAATTGTTCTTTAGAATAACGAACTTTCGCTGCATTGCTCATGTAATCATTCGCCGCATCGCGCTCACCAACAGCCAAGATTAATACAGAGTGTAAACCTTTGGCATTCAGGTCTAATAATTCATCCAATTTTCCTGGGATAAATCCTTCCATCGGAGTTGTATCGATTTTTAATTCGGCTGCAGCTGCTAGGGCAGTTCCCATAGCTAAATATACTTGACGAGCTGCCCAGCCCGCTTGTACCTCCTGAGGTAAGCGTAACATCGAACCTGCGATCGCACCGCGGTAATCCGCTAAAGCATCAACAGGAACATTGCGTGTTTCGGCAACCAATTGAATAAAGGCATCAATTTTTTCTTCTGTCACATCATTCCATGCCGCAAATACCAAAATATGCGAAGCCTCCATGATTTGCGGTTGGCCATAAGCAATGGGTTGAATTTGAGCACGTAATTCAGGGTTTTCAATTACGAAAACCTGGTAAGGTTGTAAACCAAAACCGGATGCTGAGAGGCGGATTGCATCTAAAAGGCTTTCAATTTTGTCGGCAGGAACTTTGTTTCCATTCATGCGCTTGGTCGCGTAGCGCCAAGATAAATCGTTAATTAATGACATGTCGTTTGTTATTTTAAAGTAAAAAATAAGCCGAGGTGCAAATTTACACCTCGGCTCTTAGGCGGAATAAATTATTCGCTAACTAATGAAACTACTAATTTGAAATCATCCATGATCGCTTTGTCACCAATGGAATCAAAGAATTTCTTTGAACCATATTGGATGTTGTAATCTGTACGATCGATCGTGATTGAAGCTTTCGCAGCTACTTTTCCTCCTTTTACTGAAATTTCAGCTGGGAAAGAAATAGATTTTGTGAATCCTTTGATCGTAAGGTTACCTGTAACTTGGTTTCCTGCGATTTTCGTAATTACGAAAGATGCCGTAGGGAATTTCTCGATTTCAAAAAAATCTCCTGACGTAATGTGTCCGATAAATTTTTGATTGTAACCTGGATCCGTGATATCCAATGCCTTGATTGTCTTCAAATCAATTGTGAAGTTTCCTCCAACCAATTTGTTACCATCTACATTAAGTGCTCCGGAAGCTAAAGCTACAGTTCCATTGTGCTTACCCGTTACTTTTTCGGCATACCAAGCAATTGAGCTAGTCGCTGTGTTTACTTTAACTGCTTTAGGAGCAGCAAAAGAAGAGATGCTCATTACGAGCGCTGTCAAGATTAGGCTTACTTTTTTCATTTTATTTATTGTTTAATTGTTAGTAAATACATTTCTAAATTCATCAAGGATCTCGTTGAGGGACTGCAATTTTTGTTCGTCAATTTTTTTAAAGTTTTCACCCCATTTTTGTTGAACCAAATCTATTTGGTCGACTAATTCGATTCCGGCAGGTAAAATAATGACATCCACCGCTCTTCGATCTTGTGGACACTCACGTCTTAACACTAATTTCTTCTCCAATAACTTGTCCACGAGTCGGGAAGCATTGGACATTTTATCCATCATGCGTTCCGTAATAGCCAGAACTGTCATTGGATTTCCTTTTTGGCCTTTCAAAATACGTAATACATTGTACTGTTGCACCGTAAGTCCAAAGGGTTTCAAAAGTTCGTGCTGCTTTTGCGTCATCCAGTTGCCCGTGAAAATGATGTTCACAATCGCTTTACTCTCCTCTGATTGAAATTTGCTTTGCTTTAAATCCTCTGAAATTCCCATTGCTGAAATTTGATGTAGCAAAATTAAATGTAATTACATTAAATGCAAATGTTTTTAAAGATTATTTTTTTGACATGCCATTTAAAATGGTATTTTTGAGCATGCAAGATTCGTTTAGCCTTCAATTTCCATTTATTCTCGCGTCGAATTCTCCTCGTCGGAAAGAGATTTTATCTCAAGCCGGATTCCAATTTTCCGTACTTCCTTCCGATGTGGATGAATCATTTCCCTCATCTATGGCCGCGCAAGAGGTTCCGGTCATGTTGGCCGAACGAAAAGCGAAAGCTCTTTGGGATTCTTGCCCCAATACCCTCATCCTAGCAGCGGATACGGTTGTGATTTTAGATGGTGAAATTTTAAATAAACCGATTGATAAACCCGATGCGCTTCAAATGCTAAAAAAACTGTCTGGAAAAACGCATGAGGTTGTGACGGGCATCGCGTTAGCGAGTCCGCAAGGTATTGTATCGGTAGCTGATTCGGCGATGGTCAGTTTTCGTGAATTGGCCGACTGGGAAATAGAGTGGTATGTTCGGGGAGGTTCCTCCCTCGATAAAGCAGGGGCTTATGGCGTTCAGGATTTTATTGGAATGGCTGGAATTCAAGAACTAAGCGGGTCATTTTACACAGTCATGGGATTGCCTATTTACCAGGTCTACCAACTCCTTCAACCGTTTATCTTGGAATCCAAACAGATCCCCATGGGGATTTAAATCGAGAACGATTCTCCACAACCACAAGTACGGGTTGCATTGGGATTCTTGAATTGAAATCCTTTGCCATTTAAGCCGTCGGAGAAATCCAATTCAGTTCCGGCAAGATATAGGATTGACTTCTTGTCAACCATCACCTTGACGCCTTTGTCTTCAAAGATCATGTCGCTCGCTTGTGGTTCTGATGCAAAATCCAATTGGTACATCAAACCCGAGCAACCGCCTCCCTCTACAGCAACACGTACGTTGAAATCTTCCGTTAAACCCTCGTTTTGACGGATTTCCTTAATGCGATTAGCAGCAATTTCTGAGATCGTGATCATGATTTTTCTTCTTTTAACAGCGCAAATATACGCAATAATTCAATAAATTTTCAAGTTATTTAGAGCGAATCTAAATAAAGTATGGTTTTGTAGGAATAAGGTTTTAATTTTGTGGTTCAATAGCCTTTAACATCAACACGAGATATGTTATCAATTAAGAATTTACATGCGCGAATCGGAGAAAAGGAAATTCTTCGTGGAATTAATTTGGAAGTCAAAGCCGGGGAGGTTCATGCCATCATGGGACCGAATGGCTCGGGTAAATCTACCTTAGCGTCCGTTTTGGCCGGTCGGGAAGATTACGACGTGACCGAAGGTAGCGTATCTTTTTTCGGCAAAGACCTTTTGGATCTTGCTCCAGAGGAGCGTGCTGCAGAGGGTGTTTTCCTAGCTTTTCAATATCCGGTGGAAATTCCGGGTGTTTCGACGACCAACTTTATGAAGTCGGCCGTTAACGAAATTCGCAAATACCGCGGAGAGGAGCCTTTGGATGCCGTTCAATTCTTAAAGATGTTCAAAGAAAAGATGGCCTATGTAAACATTGATCAGACATTATTGAGTCGTGCTTTGAACGAAGGTTTTTCAGGTGGAGAGAAAAAGCGCAATGAGATTTTCCAAATGGCCGTTTTAGAGCCTAAATTGGCTATTTTGGATGAGACAGACTCAGGATTGGATATCGATGCCTTGCGCATTGTTGCGGAAGGTGTTAATAAATTAAAGAGCCCTGATAATGCGACAATCGTCGTAACTCACTACCAGCGTCTCTTGGATTACATCGTTCCTGATTTTGTACACGTATTGTACAAAGGTCGTATCGTGAAATCAGGTACGAAGGAATTGGCTTTAGAATTAGAAGAAAAAGGATACGATTGGATTATTTCCGCATTAGTTGACTAACACATGGCGACAGATACATTAGTGAATATTTCCCTCGGGAAAGAAAAGCAAGCGGCCATGGATCGTTTTTTGGCCAAAGGATTCCCTACCAATAAATGGGAGGAATGGAAGTATGCTTCTTTAAAGTCCTTAAATGATGTAGATTGGAATTGGAATACATCCGAAGCTCCTGCTTCTGTATTGCCTGTTTCCATTGCATCGGCTTTGCAATTGAAAAGCCTGAATGGCAAGTTCTCCGCAGAAGGAGTTTTGCCTACGGGTGTTGACATACTTGACTTTACGTCATTTGCCCAGAAAAATCCTGCCTTTGTTGAAGCTTGGTCGAATCGAAATCAGATTCTAGATCAAAATTCCATGTACGATTTGAACGATGCATTAACCTCGTCACACCAAGTGATTTGGATTAAAGCTGGCATAGAAATCGAAAAACCGATTTTACACCAATACATTGCCGAGGTGAGTATTGCCTCAGCCGTGCAAAGTAAAATCTTGATTTACCTCGAAAAAGGGGCAAAATTGACTTGGGTGGATGATTTGTCTACCCATTCCAATTCGGAAACGGTACTTTCCAATTACGTCCAGGAAATTTGGGTGGAGGAAAATGCTCACCTAACTTTTGTGAAGACCCAAGATTTTGCGTTGAAAACGACGCATATCGACCATACGTTTATTTTCCAACGGGCTAATAGTCAGGTAGATATGTTTACGTTCTCCATCAATGGAGGATTTGTTCGCAATAATCTACATTTCTATGTCGACGGCGAAAATGTTGTTTCGAATTTGAATGGTCTTTATGTACCTGGTAACGATGAATTTATTGATTCCCACACGGTAGTCGATCATCGCCAACCGAATTCTGAATCCAACGAATTGTACAAAGGGGTATTATTAGGTAATTCTACGGGTGTGTTTAACGGTAAGATTTTTGTTCGCCCGGATGCCCAAAAAACGAACGCCTTTCAATCCTGTAAAAATGTATTAGCATCTGATAAGGCGACGATGAACACGAAGCCTCAATTAGAAATTTGGGCGGATGATGTGAAATGTTCACATGGTACGACGACGGGTCAATTAAGCGATGAAGCCTTGTTCTACATGCGTTCCCGTGGTATTTCACAAGATGCGGCAAAGACCTTATTGATGTTGGCCTTTGTCCAACAAGTCATTGATAAAGTTGAATTGAGCGATTTAAGAGAGTCGATTTCCAATCGGATTGTGACGAAAATCCAACAAGCTTTAGGCGTATAATCATGGCAAATACATTTGATTTAGCAAGTATTCGGAAGGATTTTCCCATTTTAGACCAGTCGGTCAATGGGGCTCCTTTGGTGTATTTTGATAATGCAGCGACTACGCAGAAGCCTCAGCTTGTAATGGATGCGTTGCAACATTATTACACGAAAGATAACGCGAATATTCATCGTGGTTTGCATACCCTTGCTGAGCGTGCGACGACGGGTTATGAACTGACTCGTAAGAAATTGGCTGAATTCTTGCATGCGCCATCTTCGGATCAAATCATTTTCACTTCGGGTACTACTGCGGGGATTAATTTAGTGGCTCAAACCTTTGGAAGAGCTAATTTTAAAGCCGGGGATGTGATTTTGGTGTCTAATTTAGAACATCATTCGAATATTGTTCCTTGGCAAATGATTGCCCAAGAAACCGGAGCGGAGGTTCAAGTCATTCCGGTCGATGATCTAGGAGTCTTGGATATTGCTGCCTATCAATCCTTATTAAGTTCTAAGGTTAAATTAGTCGCTGTCAACCATGTTTCCAATGCGATTGGAACCATCAATCCCATCAAGCAAATGATTGAATTAGCGCATCAAGTAGGAGCAAAGGTTCTTATTGATGGGGCCCAATCGGTTGCTCATTTTGAGATTGATGTGCAAGAATATGACATGGATTTTCTGGCTTTTTCAGCTCATAAGTTATTTGGACCTACGGGTGTGGGTGTGCTATATGGCAAAAGAGAATTGTTAGAGGCGATGCCTCCTTACCAAGGTGGGGGAGAGATGATCAAGGAGGTGAGTTTTTCGGGGACTACCTACAATGAGTTACCTTACAAATTTGAGGCGGGCACACCCAATATCGCGGATGTTTACGCCTTTGGCTTTGCCTTGGATTATCTAAAGTCCTTGCCAAAGAATGCTGTTTGGAATCAAGAAAAAGCGTTATTAGACTACGCAACAGAGCAATTATCCCAGATCGACGGTCTGCGTATTGTCGGCCAGGCTCCTGAAAAAATCGCTGTAGTTAGTTTTGTGATTAAAGGCGTTCATCCTCAAGATATTGGGGTATTGTTAGATAAATTTGGTGTTGCGATTCGTACGGGACATCATTGTGCGCAGCCTTTGATGGCGCGTTATGATTTAGTCGGAACTTGTCGGGCATCCTTTGCGTTCTATAACACGAAAGAAGAAATCGATTTATTTGTGAAGGCGCTTAAGCGTTGTATCATGATGTTGGCATAATATGAGCACGATCAATCAAACACAAGACGAGTTAATTGAGGAATTTGGCCTTTTCGAGGACTGGGCAGATAAATACGAATATTTAATTGACTTAGGAAAGAAATTGGCTCCGATGCCGGAGGAATTCAAGACGGAGGAGAATGTTATCAAAGGGTGTCAAAGTAAGGTTTGGTTACATGCGGAAAAGCAGGGAGATCAAATTTTATTCTTTGCCGATTCCGAGGCGATCATTGTGAAGGGGATGATAAGTATGTTGATTCGTGTTTTGTCGAATCATACACCGGCAGAAATTATGCAAGCGGATTTATACTTTATTGATCAGATTGGGATGTCCCAACATCTGGCACAGACTCGTTCGAATGGATTGGTGGCCATGGTCAAACAAATGAAGAACTACGCAGTTGTGTTTAATACCATAGCTTAAGTTAATAGGAAGATGACAGAAGTAGAATTAAAGGAAGCGGTCGTTAAGGCAATTAAAACGGTTTATGATCCGGAGATACCGGTAGACGTATATGAGTTGGGCTTGATTTATGAAATCAAGATTTTCCCAGTGAACAATGTCTATATTCTAATGACCTTGACCTCACCGTCTTGCCCGTCCGCGGAAAGTATTCCGGTTGATATCGAAAAAGCGGTTCGGGAGATTGAAGGAATCGCTGAGGTCTCTGTTGAATTGACTTTTGATCCGCCATATTCGCAAGATATGATGTCGGAAGTTGCCAAATTGGAACTTGGCTTTATGTAAACGTGTTTAGAAAATTAAAATAGAAATACTATGTACCCAGAACATTTAGTACATCCCATGCGGATGGATATCGTAGAAGGTGGTTTTCAAGAATTGAAATCTGCTTCGGAAGTGGAAGATACGATGGCGAAGCCAGGAACTACACTTTTATTTATTAATTCAGTATGTGGTTGCTCAGCATCTACAGCTCGTCCAGGTGTGAAAGCAGCGGTTTCGGCTTCGTCAAAAAAACCTTCGAATTTAGCGACGGTTTTTGCGGGTGTAGATCAAGAGGCTACGCAAAAGGCGCGCGAGTATACCTTGCCATATCCTCCATCATCTCCATCTATTGCTTTGTTTAAGGATGGTGAATTAGTGCATTTTGTTGAGCGTCACCACATTGAGGGACGTTCGGCTGCGTTAATCGCGCAACATCTAGAAGGTGTTTTTGAAGAGTTTTGTTAATAAAAAAGGAGCCAATTGGCTCCTTTTTTATTGTTTTAAATAGCCGTTTATCGAACGGCTATTTTTGTTTTATTGTTTGGGAGCACCACCCACAGCGCCTGATTCTGACGGAGCGCTTTTCGCTTTCTCAGCCATCTTCTTTTTCGCTCCTTCGTAGTCACCTGCTTTAATGAAGGACATCTTCGTTAAATCAATGGTCTTACGTGTAGCCTCTAGAATTTGCTCAGCCGTTAAGTTCTTCACCTTGTTCTCTAATTCCTCCGACCATTTCAAATTACGTCCCAAGTATAAGTTCGAGTTTAAGGTTCCCACTAAGGCATTGTCTTGCGAACGTGTTACTTGCTTCGCTTGAATCCAAGATTTCTTCGCTTCGTCGATTTCCTTTTGAGTAAAACCCTCCTTCAATACTTTCTCGATTTCCTCTTTGAACGCAGCTTCTAACTTCGCAATGTTCTCAGGTGCATAAATCGCATAACCTAAGAATGCACCGTTTTGGTCTAATGGGCTCGCTGCAAATTGTGAACCAACGCCGTATGAAAGACCTTCTTTCTGACGAATGCGGTTCATCAAACGAGAGCTTAGTCCGCTACCGCCGCCCAACATATAATTGCTTAATTCAAGTGCTGCATAGTTTGGATCCGAATCAGATATCTTCAATGGCTGGTAAGCCAAGAAGAAAGCGTTCGCCTTATCAGGTGTCTCAATTGATTTCACTTGGCCACCATTTTCATGGAAGGTATCTGGAACACGCTTATAGGATTTTGGTGATTTCCAGTCAGCTAATTCCGTTTTTACGAAATTCTTGATGGCCGTTTCATCAAAATCGCCTACCGCAGAGAATGTCGCATTCGAAGCTCCATAGAAGCCTTTGTAGAAGGCTACAGCATCTTCTAATTTAGCTGCAGAATAACGTGCTGTTTGCTCTTCCATCGTTGGTTGGTAACGAACATCATTCTTATCGTAATGTCCAGAACGCCATTGACCCAAAACATCCATAGCCTTCGCCTGAGGCTCTGATTTTTGGCCTTCGATTTGCGTTAAATTCTCCTGCTTCAATTTCTCAAATTCATCTGCTGGAAATACCGGTTGCTTCAAGGCCTCTGCGACCAATTGTAAAGCAGGTAATAAATTATCCCGTGTCGTCTCGATGCTGACGTTTGCTTGACGAGCCTCTCCAGAAATGGAAACGCGTGCTTTTAACTTATCTAATTCATCTTGAAACTGTTGACGCGTATGTTTTGCCGTCCCTTTGCTCAACATATCAGCTGCCAAATCCGCGGCAGTTGATGTTCCTAATAAGGATTTCTCATCCCCAAAACGTAAAGTCAAACGGGCATATACCGAATTACCACGTGTTTTCTTTGGTAATAGAGCTAATGAAATGCCTGCGATTTTTTCCGTTTTTGTACGTGCATCAATGTTTCTTGGAGATGGATCAAATGCCTCTCCTTCAGCTACCGCCGCTTTTCCTTTGAAGTCTTTTAATACTTCTGCTGCTTCTTTTGCCTCCGGAATTTCTGCGCGTTCCGGTTTATCGGTTGGGATGAAGATACCGGAAGTACGGTTTGCCGACTTAAAATATTTCTCAGCCACACGTTGTACATCGGCTGCTGTTACTTTTTCTAATTGATTCCGTGTATGGAATAATAAGCGCCAATCGCCCTGTGCGATGTATTCGGATAGACCTACCCCTACACGTTGTGCGTTATTTAAAAGTAATTCGATGTTCTTAATTCCTTTGGTCTTGATACGATCTACTTCTTCTTGCGTCGGTGCTTTTTTCGCAAACTGCTCGATGGTTTCAATCATGATGTTCTTCACCGAATCGATGGATTTGTTTTTCAATACTTCAGCACTGAAATACACCAAACCAGGTTCCTTCAATTGGAAAGCGAATCCAGATTGGCTAGATGCTTTTTTCGTATCGATTAAGGCTTTGTATAATCGACCAGAAGGTGCATCTGTTAACAAGTCCACCAATACATCGCAAGCGATATAATCTGGGTGTAATCCTGATGGGATGTGATAGGCTAGGCCCACTTGTTGAACATCGCCCACACGTCGCAAAATCACTTCACGCTCACCATCTTGGGTAGGTTCTGCCGTAAATGTTTTCGTTAATACACGCTCAGGACGTGGAATAACACCAAACTTTTCGTTGATTAATTTCAATGTCTTCGTTGGGTCGAATTTTCCAGCCACTAACAAGACCGCATTGTCTGGTTGGTAATATTTGCGATAGTATGCTTGTAGATTTTCGATAGGTACTTTTTCGATATCTGAACGTGCTCCAATCGTTGAGTTTCCGTAATTATGCCACAAGAATGCCGTAGAAACAACGCGTTCCATCAAAATTGAACCTGGGTCATTTTCACCCATTTCAAATTCATTCCGAACGACAGTCATTTCCGTTTCTAATTCGCTTTTCGAGATGCGTGAATTGATCATACGATCAGCTTCCATATCCAATGCCCAATCCAAATTCTCATCCGTTGCCGCAAAAGTTTCAAAGTAGTTCGTACGGTCTAACCACGTCGTCCCATTGAATTGTGCCCCATGATCAGAGATTTCTTTGGCAACTTCCTTGTGTTTCTCCTTGGTACCTTTGAATACCATGTGTTCTAAAAGGTGAGACATACCTGTTTCCCCATAGCCTTCATGGCGAGAACCCACTAAATAAGTAATGTTGACCGTAATCGTTTGTTTAGATGGATCTGGAAAGAGTAAAACCTTCAAGCCATTGGCTAATTGATATTCGGTAATACCTTCCGCGGAAGTGATTTTCTCTGGGATTGGGAGTGATTTAGCCTTTTGTTGGGCCGAAACACTACCACCAAGGCATAAGATTGCCAAACCCGTGATGAATAGTTTTTTCATGAATGATAAATTAGTTTGATGTACGAAAATAACAAAGCTTTTTGACCTCTGGCCTCGTTTTGGATAAGTGGTAAAAAAAACGAGATTAGAGGAAGAAAATTATTTTTTGTATTGTTGGATTAACTTGAAAATCGCCTTTTGGGTTTCCAAATTTGGGAAATAATCAAAAATGATTTCGTGTTTGTCGTAATCGAGCATTAATCCGGTTTCCAAGAAATGAAAGGCTTCTTTGAACTGTGCGGCTTTAATCAGGAAGATCGCAGATCGATAATACAATTCAGCTTCCTCAGGAAGTTCATCGATGGCCGATAACATGATGTCGGCGGATTTTTCATAATCCCCCAGCTCAAAGTGCATTTGAGCCCATTTGACCCAAGTGGGTGCGAAAAATGAATCGAGTTCAATGGATTTCTGGAAAGCCTCGTCGGCGGATAGATGATTGCCTAAATAGGCCTCTACATCCGCTAATCCAGTCCAGTAGAGCGGATTGGACTCATTTAGTTTGATCGCTTTTTTCAAGAAATGCAACGATTCAAACCATTTGTCTAATTCTGTCAGGCATACGGCTAGTCCGTAATAACCTTCATCCCAAAGGGAGTCTATTTTAACGGCGTCCTTGTAAAAGGTTAACGCTTCGTTGAACTGTTTTTGGCGTTCCAGGCTAGCGCCTAGGCAACAATAGAGTTCAGGATTGGGTTCATCATGCAGCAAGCAAAGTCGATAGGCTTCCTCGGCTTTGGGATAATCCTGCATGTTCATGTAGGTATTTCCTAAGTTGAAGAGGGAAGAGGCGAAGGTCGGCTCAATTGCCAAAGAATACTCATAAGCATCGATGGCTTTCTCGTATTTTTTTAATTTGGAATAGGCTATCCCTAGATTATACCAAGCCGTGTAAGAGAAAGGATCTTGGTCGATGAATTTCTGGTAATAGGGTATACTCTCCTCGATTTTGCCGATTTCATCTAAGGAATTAGCTAATTCAACTAAGGCATTTTCATTTTCGGGATTGTGCTCAAGGGCTTTCTTAAACATATCGACAGCCTCCCGAGGTTTGGCCCAGGTCAGGTAACAGAGGCCTAAACGAAAATAAATATCATCTTTTTCTTCGGCATGTTCCAAGAGGTGTAAAAATATTTGCACGGCCTGTTCATGCTGTTTCATTTGGCTCAACAGGGAGCCTTTGACCATCAGTAAGTCGAGGTCTGTCGGGAAAAGCAACATCGCATTCTCGATGATTTCCATCCCTTGTTCGGCTTGTTGCATTTCGCCCAAAATTTGCGCTTTCAGCGTAATTAATTCGAGCGTGTAGGGGAAATGTTCTAGGCCGATGTTGCATGCTTTTAAGCCCTCATCGAATTTGCCTTGGATGAAATAATGCTCGGCAATTTGCTCCAAAGTGTCCAAATCAAAGAAGGAATTCTCCTCTTCATTGAGCATTTTTTCAAAGCGTTTAACCGAAGATTGGATATCTTCCTTGTGATCATCAAATTCTGGATCCAGCATGCAGGAAAAATTTTGGAATTGATTCTAAATTACGAATACTTTTTTATTAAACACCCTTTCGCCGTACTTTTGTTCAAAACGATTATAGAATGTCCAAGCCGCGCGCGATTATTGATTTAGGTACAAATACATTTCAACTGTTGATTGCAGAACCTGATGCGTCAGGGAATCTGAATACCATTCATGAAATGCATACGGCTGTGGGTTTGGGAAAGGGTGCCATGGAGACAGGATTGTTGCAATTGGACGCTATGGCGAGAGCTTTGGAGGCTTTGGAGCGGTTCCTTTGGGAGTCCCAGAACAAAGGATGTGAATCCATTCTGGGTATCGGTACGAGTATTCTTCGAAATGCTCGAAATGCGTCTGCTTTTATCGAGGTGGTTGAAACGCAATTGGGGATTCCCATTCAGGTGATCTCCGGCATGCAGGAGGCGGAATATATTTTTCAAGGAATTGTCAATTCGATGCCCAAACCTTGGAATGAAGTATCGATGGTCATGGATATTGGTGGGGGAAGTGTGGAATTTATTATTTTCCAAGGTCAAGATATCTTGTTTAAATCAAGCGTGGAAGTAGGAGGCCTTAAATTGCAATCGATGTTTCAGGTTGATGGGGAATATAGTTTACAGATTGAAGAGGAGCTAGGAGAACATTTATTTGCTGAGTTAATCGATGTGCAGGATGCTGTGGCACTGTTTCGACCTCGGTATTTAATTGGCGCAGCAGGAGCTTTCGAGACATTGGCTGATATTCAGAAGGCCCACGGGTACCTCAATCAAATTGAAAAGACGAATGAGCTAAACCTAGCAGGCTTTTATTTATTAAAAGAAAAGATGGCTGGCATGAGTCTTGCAGAACGTCAGGAAATGCCCGGAATGAAGGCTTTTCGGGCGAGTATGATTCCTTATGCCAATAGTCTTATTGCGCACATACTCGACCAAGGAATTATTGAATCCCTGTGGATGTCTATGTATAGTTTAAAGGAAGGGTATTGGTATAGTGGTCAACAATAATTCAAGAATTGATTGTATTTATTTTGAAAAAGACAATATTTTTGGCCAACTTTAAGTTTATATTAAATCATTAAAATTTTCAACAAAGCTTTATGTCATCAGTCCTAAATTTTATTTTCTTAGATGCTGCTCAGGTCGAAGAATTCACGGTTTTAAGTTTGTTAGAAAAAGGGGGATATGTCATGTATCCAATCTTGTTTTTGTTTACAGCGGCCTTGTTTTTGTTCATTGAGCGTTATTTGTACATTCGTAAGACATCCAGAATTGATGAGAATTTCCTTCACAACATCAATGAATTATTGCTTTCTGGTAATATCCAAGGTGCTGTAACCTATTGCAAAAACTCAAAGTTTCCCATCGCCAATTTATTAGAGCGCGGTTTGGGGCGTTTGGGATCACCGATTCGTGATATTGAAGATGCGATTGAAAATAAAGCAAAGTTGGAAATTTATAACATGGAGAAGAATTTGGGTATTCTTAGTTCTATTGCTCGAATTGCTCCAATGTTTGGTTTCTTGGGAACGGTTACGGGTATGATTCGTACATTCCACAACATTTCGACCTCGAACAAAATTGAGATTTCAACCATTGCCTCAGGTATTTATGAGAAAATGGTGACGTCAGCATCCGGTTTGATTGTGGGTATCATTGCTTATGTGATGTATACATTATTGACGACGATGGTTGATCGTTCGATTAACAAAATGGAGATTGTTGCGATGGATTTCATTGACTTGTTACACAAGCCAGCTAATAAAAAATAATTTATCCTATGAATTTTAGAAAGCGCGAACGAGAAGCATCGGAAGTAGAAACAGGCGCCCTAGCGGATATTCTATTTTTTCTTTTGATGTTTTTCCTAATGATATCTACGTTAGCATCTCCTGATGCGATTCGATTGTTGTTGCCGAAAGCGGATTCGACGAAAGTTACGCCTCCTGTGGTCGAGTCAATTCGTGTATCTGTAGATGCAAACAATAATTTCTTTATCGATGGGAATGCACAACCTTTTGCTTTGGAGCAGGTTGACGGTCAATTGAAAGAGATTTTAAAAACGAAAAAAGCCAATTCCTTGATTATCTCGATCGACAAATCAAGATCGGTTCAGGATTTAACAGATGTATATGATTTAGCTGCCAAGAATAACCTATCGATGGTCATGGCTGCAGAAAAGAAAAAGTAATATGGAAGGCTATGTTATCATTGCCCTCAAGTCAATAGCCGTCTACGTGTTCATCGTGGCGGCTATTCGTCTTTTTGGGAAGAAGGAGTTTGCACAATTATCTGTCGTCGATTTAGTTTTCATTTTGTTGATTTCGAATTCGGTTCAAAATGCGATGGTGGGAGCCGACTCCAGTTTATCCGGAGGTTTGATTGCGTCTTTCGCATTGTTTTCGGCGAATTACTTGTTTAAGAAATTGGAAATCCGCTTTCCGGCTATCTCAAAAGTGGTTGAAGGGGACCCCGTGGTGCTCGTTTATCAAGGAAAATTGATTTCGGACGGTTTACGCAAATCGACACTTACGCAGGAACAATTGTACGCAGCTATTCGTGAACATGGGATTATGGAACTGGAGGAGGTTGATTTGGCTGTATTTGAGGTTGATGGAAATATTTCAGTCATGTCGGAGAATTACCAAAAAATTTCGAAAAGAAAACGCAAAGGGCATAAGCTTCTTGGGGGAAATACGGCTTAATCTACTATATTTGTAGAATTACTTAACTGTTTGTAGAGTTAAGGATCATTTCATTTTCTTTTCTAATGGAAAAAATATTAAAATTCGGTGGTACCAGTTGTGGGAGCATTGCGAGTATCGAATCAGTTCTGGCCATTATCGAAGCCAATCATCAAGTAAAATCTTCTTTTGCCGTTGTTTTCTCCGCCATGAGTGGGGTAACCAATCATTTATTGGAAGCGGGTGCTACCGCTGCGAGTAAAAAAACGTTGGAGGATTCGATCATTGAAGGGATTGAAGCGCGTCATTTTGAAGTGATTCGTCATTTTATTCCGGTTACGGCACAATCACAAGTCATTGCCCAAATTCGTACCTTGGTCAATGAATTGCGTGATGTTCTGAAAGGAATCAATTTAATTCATGAGATTTCACCCAAAACATCTGATTTATTGGTGAGTTTTGGAGAACGTTTGTCAACCGCCTTAATTGCCGCTATTTTAACGCAGCGAGGTTTGCCGGTTCGATTTGTGGATGCTCGTGAATTGGTAAAAACAACAAGTCATTTTGGGAAGGCAGAGGTGCGTTTTGAGGAAACAAATTCGCTTATTCAGGCTTATTTTAATGCACATCAGGGTGAAATTGCTTTAATTACGGGATTTATTGGTTCCAATGATTTGGGTGAAACGACAACCCTGGGTCGTGGAGGTTCAGATTACACGGCTTCTATTTTTGGGGCGGCATTATCGGTGAATGAAATTGAAATTTGGACCGATGTGGATGGGATGATGACGGCTGATCCGCGCAAGGTGGCTGCCGCATTCACAATTCCGTCCATTTCCTATGCTGAGGCGATGGAATTGACACATTTTGGGGCCAAAGTTATTTATCCGCCTTCCTTACAGCCTGCCTTTGCCAAGAATATTCCCATTCGTGTTTTAAATACCTTCAATCGTGCATTTGAGGGGACTGTGGTTTCCAAGGTAGCTTCTACAAGTCCATACATTATCACGGGAATTAGTTCCATCGATGAATTAGCCTTGGTAAATGTTCAAGGTTCTGGAATGATCGGTGTCGCGGGTGTATCGGCTAAATTATTTACTGTATTAGCGAAGGAAAAGATTTCGGTGGTGTTGATTTCGCAAG